>DAISWT010000058.1:0-11214 GCA_036826235.1 Acidobacteriota bacterium
GGGGCTCAGCCTGGGCGCGGAGGAGACAGCGCCCCCCCTCGTCATCCCGATCCGCCCGGCCGAGATCGCCCCGGTCGGTACCGCGCAGGCGACGCTCGATCTCAAGGAGGTGCTCGAGCGCGCCGGACGCGCCAATCTCGACGTCCGGGTCTCCTCGTCGCGCGCCGCCGCGGCCGACGGCGAGCGCCTGGGCGCAAGGGCGCGCTACTGGCCGAGTCTGGGCCTGGGAGCGCTCGGGCGCAGGACCGACGGCACCCTCCAGGGTACCTTCGGAGATCTTGGCCGGGCCACCTTCGACACGGCTCTTCTTAACGCACTCGTCCGCTGGGATCTGAACCCGGGAGCGGCGCATTTCGAGAGCCAGGCCGCCGGCGAGGCGGCCGGGGCGGCCCGGGCGGAGGTCGAGGCGACCCGCTTGGAAGCCCAGATGACGGCTGCGACCGAGTATCTGGAGCTTGTCGGGGCCGCGGCGCTCGTCACGGTCGCCCGCCAGAGCGAGAGCGATGCCGAGGAGTTTCTGCGCCTCACGCGCGCCCTCGAGGAGAAGGGGCTCGGGCTCGGGGTCGACGTGCAGCGGGCCCGCGCCGAGGCCGCTCGCCGGGCTCAGGCGCGGGCTGCGGCAGAGGAGGCCTTCGTCCTGGCCTCCAGCCGCCTCGCCGTGAGCCTGGATCTGGACCCGACGGTGACGATCGTTCCCAGGGACGAGGCGGTCTCCCCGCCGGCGCTCCCCGCGCCCGCGCCCCTCGCAGATCTCGTGGCGCGCGCTGTCGGCGGCCGTCCGGAAATCCGCATCGCGGCGCGGGACGTGGCTGCAGCACAAGCCCGACTCACCGCGCTCCGCTGGGACGCGTTCGGCCCCGGCCTCTCCGTAGAGGCGCAACGCGGCTCGATCGGGACCGGTCTTTCCGGGACGGGGGAGCGATCGATCTACGAGGCCCAGCTCGGATGGACCCTGCGCCCCCGGGCGATCGCGGAACAGCACACGGCCCGGGCGCGACTGGAGACCGCGCGGCTGCAGGAGGAGCGCACCCGACAGGGCATCCGCTCCGAGGTCGTTCAGGCGAGCCAATCGGTGGAGCTGACGCGCCAGCGGCTCGGCCAGTCGCGCGAGGCGCTCGACGCCGCCGATCGGGCGCTGAGCATCAGCCGCACCCGATTTGCCGGCGGCCTCGGGAACTCTCTCGAGGTCTTGCAGGCGCAGGATGCTTCCGCGGCCGCGCGCGTCGAAGCGGTGTCGGTTCTGGTGGAGGCGCACCGCGCTGTTCTCGCGCTCCGTCGGGTTCTGGGAGGGTCGCTCGATGCCCCCCCTTGACCCGGAGCCCGCGCGGGGCCCGGAGGTTCGACACTCAGTCAGGGGGTGATCTGAGCGAGCCGAGTCACACCCCAGTAGAGCAGCGCGGCAAGCGCTCCGGCCATCGGGAGTGTCGTCACCCACGCTGTCAGGATCGAGATGACCTGCCTCGGGTTGGCCCTGCGATTCGCGAGACCAAGGCCGAAGAGCGCACCGACGCTCACGTGGGTCGTGGAGACGGGCAGCCCGAGAGCCGAGGCGAGGATCACAAGGAGGGCCGTCGCCAGGTTGGCGCTGAAGCCCTGGCCTTCATTCATCGCGGTGATCCGGTGGCTCATGGTCTCCGCCACACGCTTCGCACCGAGCAGCCCACCCATGGCCATGACGGCCGTCGTCGACAGAGACCATCCGGGATGGGCCGCCAGTCCTGCGGCAACCAGAAGGGCGACGATCTTGGGCGTGTCATTGAGACCACGCGCGAAACTCACGGCACCGGCCGACACGAAGTGGAGCGACACCAGGACCCGCTGCGCTGATATCCCGAAAACATGGCCCGTGTAGCGCGTGCGGCATTGTGAAAGCTCCCCGGTCGACAGGATCACTCCCGTCGAGCGGAGGACGGCAGAGCCGTCGGCTCGCAGGTCAACGAGGTCGTGGGCCTCCCCGACGCAGAGGCACGTTTCCGTTTCGATCCGAACGAATCTTCTGACCGCGCGCAGAGAGGTGTAAACGACCCAAGTCAGAAGGATCGACAGGATCGGCGAGAGCAGGAGGGGCGAAACAAAATTCCTCCCGAGTGCCGCGAAGTCGACATGCGAGCCGGCGGCCATCAGTCCAGCGCCGATCAGGCCTCCCAGCAGGCTGTGGGTCGTCGAAACAGGCATGCCGATAAGGGTCGCGACCAGGACGGCGAAGGCCGCACCCCCTCCGACAGCAACCAGAAAGTGGAGGTCTGTGGTCAGATTCTGGGGCACGAGCCCCTTGCCCGAGAACGATTTGACCAGCGCACCACCGGCCACGAGAGAGGCGAGGGACCCGGCCAGGGTCGTCAAGGTCGCCCACGCGAGCGCTCCCCTGTAACTCGTCGCAGCAGTTCCGAACAGCGTAGCGACGCCCTTGAAGTTGTCGTTCGCCCCGTTGGCGAACGCGACGAAGAGCGCAGCAAGCACAAGAAGGGTTATCATCTTTACGACCGCGGACGGGACTGTAGCATCTTTGAGATTGCCGAGACTATTGGACGGCCCGCCTTCATCAGGCCAGGCCGAGGGTTCGGAAGGCGCGCGGCCGCTCCGCTGCCGCGCCCGGGAGGTTCAAAACCGTGACATGGATCGAGACGATCCCGCCCGAGGTCGCGCGGGGCGATCTGGCCGAGATCTACCGGGCCATCGCCTCGGCGCGCGGAGGCGTGGCCGAGATCCACCGGGCTCAGTCGCTGAACCCGCGCGCTCTCCGCGCCCACCTCGATCTGTACCGCGCCGTGGTCTTCCAGCGCTCGACTTTGACTCGTCTGGCGCGGGAGCGCATCGCGGTCGTGGTCTCCGCCGCCAATCAGTGCGCCTACTGCCTCGCGCACCACAGCGAGGCCCTGCGGCGACTGGGTGACGATCCTTCCGTCGTCGATACTCTGGGCCGAAGGGAGGTGCCGGAGAGTCTCGCGCCCGCCGACCTCGCTCTGCTCCGGTGGGCTAAAATGGGGGCCTGCGAGTCCGAGCGCGCTTCGGACACCCACGTGAAGACCCTGCGCGCGCAGGGGTTCGACGATCGGGCCATCCTCGATGCGGCGCTCACCGTCGCGTATTTCTCGTTCGTGAACCGGCTGACCCTGTTGCTCGGGGTCCCCATCGAGGTAGACTACGCCAGGACATGCGGCAACGTCGCGGAAGAACCTCCTTAGCGGCCCAGGTTCCGACCTGCAGGCCGGGAGATCGAAGGGCCCTCGGCGGCTATCCTTGAGGTGCGCGCATGACCCCGATCACGGAGAAAATGGTCTTTCACACTCCGTCCCTCGTCCGATACGAGGCGGCGGGGTTGCCCCTGTTTCTCGATCCCGAATCCCCCAATTGGGTCTCCCTCGAACCGCGCGCGGCCGATCTTCTCACTCGGGCGGACGGCGCCACCCCTTTTGGCCGCATCGTCGTGGACTACGCGGCCGCGCACGGCCCCGAGGCCGGGAAGGCGTGGCTGCACGTTCATGATTTTTTCCGCGAGGCCCGCAGGGCGGGGATCGTCTCGGAGGCCCCTTCCGGCGCCCGCCGTATGCGGGCAGGCTCGCTCACGGGGAGCCGCGGGGCCTTTCGGAGTTCTGGGTCCACACCAACAACTCCTGCAATCTGACCTGTCGTCACTGCTTGGTCTCGTCGGGGCCCGGCGGCCTGCCGGGACTATCAACCGAAGTGCTGAGGCGCGCGATCCGCTCGGCCCACGATCTGGGCGCCCGGCGCTTCTACTTCACGGGCGGTGAGCCGTTCCTGCGGAGGGATTTGCCGGAGCTGATCCAGTGGATCGCGGATGGGCTGGGCTCCGAGCTGATCATCCTCACGAACGCGACACTGTTCGCCGCTGGGCTCAGGAAGTCGCTGACCGGCCTGTCCCACGGGAGGGTCAAATTCCAGGTCTCGGTGGACGGCGCCCGGTCCGAGACGAACGATCCGATCCGGGGCGCCGGGACCTTCCGGAAGTCGCTCGAGGGGCTGCGCCTCCTGGCGGATCTGGGCTTCGAAGTCGCGCTGACGACAGTGGTCACCGAGAGCAACCTGGAGGAGCTTGCGGAACTGACGGTCCTCGCCAGGAGCCACGGGGCCCGATCGCAGCACCTCATGTGGTCGCACCGCAGGGGCCGGGCCATCACGGGCCAGAACGGGTTCTTCCCGGAGACGGACCGGATCCTTCCTCGCCTCCTGTGGACCGCGGAGGCCGCGCGCCGCGAAGGCATCGTGCTGGACAACCTGGAGGCTGTACGCCTGAGGATCGACGGACGCCCGGGCCTCAAGTACGATCTCGGCAATGCCGGGTGGGACTCTGTCTGCCTGTACGCCGACGGGACGATCTATCCGTCCGCCGCCCTGGCCGGGGAAGAGGCTCTGGCCTGCGGCCGATTCCCGGATGAGGCGCTCGAGAATGTCCTGCGCGAGAGCCCGGTGCTCCGTGCCTTCCGCGGGGCGACCGTCGCCCGCCGCGAGTCCGTGGGGCAGGACCCGATGCGCTTCCTGACCGGGGGCGGCGACATCGAGCATGCCTACGTCTTCTCCTCGTCGGGGAACGGGGGCGATCCGGGGCTGGCGGAGCGCCTGGCGGGGCCCGATCCCTATTACAAGGTCCAGACCGCGCTCGTGCAGTGCGTGTGGGACGAGCTGGTGGCGGAGGCAGCGTCGCGAGTCAATCCACGCAGCGGCTACGACGCGCCGCGGGTGGTCCGCGCCATGGGCGAGACTTCCATCGCCTGCGGCGTCGCCGACGGAGCCCTGGCCGAGCGCGAGGTCCTGACCATCCACTCGAACTGTGTCCTGTTGTTCGACGTCGACAAGCCGCGCGCGCTGGTGCGAACGTTCTACGACCGGGCCGCCGCAACACCACAGGCAGGATTGTGCTGCCCCACGACGTTCGACGAAGCCGACATCGAGCACATTCCCAAGGACGTAATCGATCGGTTCTACGGCTGCGGCTCCCCGGTCGCGGCAGCGGACGTGACGCCAGGCGAGGTCTTCGTCGACCTCGGATGCGGCGCTGGGATCGACGTATTCATCGCCGCGAAGAAGGTCGGCCGCGACGGCAGGGCGGTCGGCATCGACATGACCGGCAGGATGCTGGAGATCGCCCGCGCCAACGAGCCGATCGTCGCGGCTCGGCTCGGGTACGCGGCCAGCGAGTTCCGGGGGGGGTTCCTTGAATCGCCTCCCGTGCCCTCCCGATCCGTTGAGGTCGTGACCTCGACCTGCGTGATCAACATCTCGCCGGACAAGGGAAAGGTCTTCCAGGAGATCTGGCGGATGCTCAAGGACGGCGGGCGGGCGGTCATCGCCGATATCGTCTCCGACCGCGAGGTGCCTCCGTCCCTCAAGACGAACCCGGACCTCTGGAGCGAGTGCACCGTCGGGGCGCTGACGGACGAAGCGTTCGTCGCGGCCCTCGAGAAGGCCGGCTTCTTCGGGCCGGTGATCGACGAGGAGGGACACACGTTTCCGCGCGGGGTCATGGTCGAAGTCTGCACTGACACCGCCTTGAAGCTAAGGACACCGCCCTACGCCGGGGCGTTCGCTGTGCTCGAGCCGGGCGAGACCGCCACGGATGTCCAGTTCTCCTCCTGCTGCCCGGGAGGGTCATGCTGATGAACACGTCAGAAGGGGATCGGAGAGCGAGATCACCCAGATGGTCGGGCGCGCCATGGTAACCTCTGACGTTAGGCGGGAGCCCCGAGTGCGAAGCCACCTGTTCGTCGGGAGAATCCGGAAGTTCACCGCCGGCGGGCTCGTGGTCGGCGCCTGCGCTCTGTTGTCTGTGGAGTGCATCGCCGCCGGAGGCGAGACGCCGTCCGCCGCGATCGCCGAGCGGCCCGAGGCTCGGGCGTCGCGGGTCCGCGTGGGCCAGGAGGCGCCCGACTTCAACTTGGGGGCGCCCGACGGTTCGCAGCACCGCCTGAGCGACCTCCGCGGCCAGAAGACCGTCGTCCTGATCTTCTTCCGTGGCGTCTGGTGACCCTATTGTCGCAAGCAGCTCGGCGAGCTGCAGCAGGGGATCGAGGCATTCCACAAGCTCGGTGCTGACGTCTGGGCGATCAGCATCGACCCGCCCGACAAGTTGAACGAGCTCCGGCAGTCCCTGGGCCTGACCTACCTCAATCTCATGGACCCCGGCTCCGCGACGATCAAACGGTACGGGGTCCTGAATGAGGCGCAGGGGGAGATCCCCCATCCCACCGCCGTCGTGATTGATAAGCAGGGCATTGTCCGGTTCGTTCGCGTGGACGAAGACTACAAGAAGAGACCCACCAACGGGGAGCTCCTCGAGGCGATCCGCCGAATCTCCGCACCGACCGCCCCCTGATTTTCGTCCGGGGGTACCTTTTCAGAGACATCGAGAGCGCCCTGGCGGCTCCTCCGCCGGGGAAGCCTTTCAAGACGGTTCGTCACACGACCGTCACTTGACGGTAATCACCTCGTCACCCCGTCGTTTCATTCTCCCGGACGAACCAGGGACTGAAGAGGTGAACCCTCATGGAGGAGCCCTGCTGATGAATGCCTCGAGAACCACCCTGCGCGCCCTGACACGGATCGTGGCGACGGTCGGCCTGCTTCGCAGCGCCACATCGTACGCCCAGGTCACGCCGGCCGCCGGCTATACACCCCCAGACGACACCCCTACCATCAAGGTGGGGGTGACGCTGTTCTCGGACTACACCTACACCGAGGAGCCGAAGGCGGTCGACGCGGACGGCAACCAGATCAACCCGGCGGCGTTCAACGTCAGCCGCTCGTACATCAATGTGACCGGGAGCGTCTCCCATAACGTCGCCTTCCGTATCACACCGGACATCAAGCTCGATTCGACGGCAGGGGACACGCTGAACGGCAGTCTGGTCTTTCGCCTGAAGTATGGATACGGCCAGTTCAATCTGGATGAAAAATGGACCAAGGGGTCCTGGGTACGTCTCGGCCTGCAGCAGACGCCCTTTATCGACTGGGAGGAGGGCATCTACCGGTACCGCTTCCAGGGGACGATGTTCGTGGACCGCGAGGGATTCATGAGCCCATCTGACTACGGCCTTTCGACCCATTACAACTTCCCGGGCAACTTTGGCGACTTCCACGCCGGCTACTACAACGGCGACACCTACACCAAGGCCGAGCCGAACGATCAAAAGGCCATCCAGATCCGGGGGACCCTCCGGCCGCTGCCGATGACGGGCGTTCTCAAAGGGCTCCGACTGACCGCCTTTTACGACGGCGACCACTACATCCAGAATGACGCGAGACGCCGGTTCGTGTACGCGGCGAACTTTGAGCACAAGTATCTCATCGCCGGCTACGAGCATCTCGACGCCGCCGATCGCCGGATGGCCGCCTCGGCGGAGGTCAAGGCACGAGGGTACTCGATCTGGGCCGTGCCGCGCAGCTCGAAAGGCTGGGAAGGGCTGCTGCGGTACGATGACCTGAAGCCGGACAAGACCGTCGATGCCGCCAAGAAGCGCCAGATCGCGGGCGTGGCCTACTGGTTCCACACCCAGCAGGCGCCGGCGACGGCCGCGCTCCTGGTGGACTACGAGAAGGTGACCAGCGACACCGCCGCCCTGGCGAAGCCCACCGACCCTCGGTTTGAGAAACGCTACGCCGTTCACGCGCTGTTCAACTTCTGAGGTGACACGTGAAGTCTTTTGGAAGTCTCCTGGGATGGGTCCTCGCCGCGGTGGCGATTTGCGCGGTCCCGGCGAGAGCGGACGCGGTCCAGATCGACGGGGCGGGGGCGACCTTCCCGTACCCAATCTATTCGAAGTGGTTCTCCGAGTACAACAAGGTCCGCTCCGACGTGCAGATCAACTACCAGTCGATCGGCTCCGGCGGCGGCATCCGGCAGCTCACCAACCAGACGGTCTTCTTCGGGGCGACCGACGGGCCGATGACCAACGACCAGCTCGTGGCGGCCCCCGGGAAGATCCTTCACTTCCCGATGGTGCTGGGCGGCGTGGTGCCGATCTACAATCTTCCGGACATCGGCGCCGATCTGAACTTCAGCGGCACGGTCCTGGCGGACATCTTCCTCGGGAAGATCGCCAAGTGGAACGATCCGGCCATCGCCAAGGACAATCCCGGTGTCACCCTTCCCGGCAGCGACATCACCGTGGTGCACCGGGCCGACGGCTCGGGGACCTCGTACATCTGGTGCGATTACCTGGCCAAGGTCTCGCCCGAATACAAGACCAAGGTGGGCGTGGCCACGGCGGTGAACTGGCCGGTGGGGCTGGGAGGGAAGGGGAACGAGGGTGTCGCGGGCCTGGTGAAGCAGACGCCCGGCTCGATCGGCTACGTCGAGCTGATGTACGCCCTGCAGAACAAGATCCCGTTCGGCGCCGTGAAGAACTACGACGGCAACTTCGTGCGCGCCTCGCTCGAATCGGTCGCCGCCGCGGCGGCGGTGGCCGCCGACAAGATGCCGCCTGACTTCCGGGTGTCGATCACCAACGCTCCCGGGAAGGACGTCTATCCGATCGCGTCGTTCACCTGGATCCTGCTGTACCAGAACCCGAAGGACAAGGCGAAGTCGAAGATGATGCTCGACTTCATGAAGTGGGCGCTGTCGGACGGGCAGAAGCTTTGCGGGGATCTCGGGTACGCCCCTCTGCCGGTGAACGTCGCGACGATGGTGGCGGCGGCGCTCAACGGCGTCAGGTAGCCGCGCCGTGGGACGGTGCGTGCCGATCGGATGATCACTCGGGAGGCGTCCGGCCGGCGCGCGCGCGAGCGCGGCGGCTTCCGGATCGGCACGGGGACCGTGGCGCTGCTCGTTCCGCTGCTGGTGGCGGGGATTGCCATCGTCCTGACTTGGGACTCCCTGCTGTCCGTCCGGCAGTTCGGTCTGCGCTTCTGGGTCAACAGCACCTGGGACCCGGTGGCCGGAATTTTCGGCGCCTTCCCGTTCATCTGGGGGACGCTCTACTCGTCGCTCCTGGCGCTTCTCCTGTCCACGCCGATCGCGCTCGGAATCGCGGTCTTCCTGTCGGACCTGTCACCGCGTCGACTGCGCCAGCCGCTGGTCTTCCTGACCGAGCTCCTGGCGGCGATCCCGTCGATCGTCTACGGCCTGTGGGGCATCTTCGTCCTGGTGCCGGCGGTGCGCCGGATCGAATCGCTCACCCCGCCCTGGCTGCGGCGGCTCCCTCTGTTCGAGGGCCCGCCCCTGGGGGTCGGCCTCCTCGCGGCGGGGCTGATCCTGTCGGTCATGGTCATCCCGTTCACCGCCAGCGTCGCCCGGGAGGTCCTCAAGGCGGTCCCCGCAAACCAGCGCGAGGGCGCCTACGCCCTGGGCGCCACGCGCTGGGAGGCGATCCGGATGGCGCTGTTCTACGGGCGGCAGGGGATCATGGGCGCCGTCATGCTCGGCCTCGGCCGGGCCCTCGGCGAGACCATGGCGGTCACCATGGTGATCGGCAACGCTCCGAGGGCGTCGCTGTCCCTGTTCGCTCCGCAGTACACCATGGCGGCGGTCATCGCCAATGAGTTCAGCGAGGCGGCCGACGATCTCTACCTGCATGCGCTCGTGGAGATCGGCCTGGTGCTGTTCATCATCACCATCGCGATCAATACGATGTCGCGCCTGCTGATCTGGCGCGTCGGATCGGAGCGCGCTTGAGCGGCACACGTCTGCGGCGGCGTCTCGTTTCGGTGGCGGCGGTGGGGTTCTGCGCCCTGTCGGTCGTCCTGGCGCTCGTGCCGCTGGGCTTCATCCTGTTCTTCGTCCTGAAGGAGGGGCTGCCCGCGCTGACCTTCGACTTCCTGACCCGGCTACCGAAGCCGGTCGGGGAGCAGGGCGGCGGGATGGGCAACGCCATCGTCGGTTCGTCGATCCTGATCGCCCTGGGCGGTCTCATCGCCGTGCCGGTCGGCATCGTCTCGGGGATCCACGTGGCGGAGTTCCGGACGGGCCGCCTGGCGACGGTGGTCCGGTTCGCCGCGGACGTGCTGAACGGCGTGCCGTCGATCGTCATCGGCATCTTCGCCTACAGCATCGCGGTCATGCCGTTTCGCCGCTTCAGCGCCCTGGCCGGCGGCGTGGCGCTCGGGATCATGATGATCCCGCTCATCGTGCGCACCACCGAGGAGCTTCTCAACCTGGTGCCCCCGTCTCTGCGCGACGGCGCCCTGGCGCTGGGCGCGACGCGGGCGCGGGCCATGTTCAGCGTCATCCTGCCCGCCGCCCTGCCGGGGATCCTGACCGGGGTGCTCGTCGCCCTTGCCCGGATCGCGGGAGAGACGGCGCCGTTGCTGTTCACCGCCTTCAACAACCGGTTCTGGTCGGCCCGCCTCAATCAGCCGATCGCGTCCCTGACGGTGCAGGTCTATACTTACGCGATCTCTCCGTACGATGACTGGCACCGCCAGGCGTGGGCCGGCGCGACCGTCCTGATCGGCGCGGTTCTTCTGTTCTCCCTCCTGGCGCGCACCGTGATCCGCCGACTCGAGCGGATGCATCACGCATGAGAGGGGCCGCCCTGAACGAAATCTCGATCGCCCCGAAGCCCAAGACCCAGCGTCCTGGTGTGCCGCGGCCGGAAGAGCCGATGATCGAGATCGACCACCTGGGCCTGTCCTACGGCGACAAGCCGGCCCTCCGGGGGATCTCGATGAGCATCCCGAAGAACCGGGTGACCGCCTTCATCGGGCCCTCGGGCTGCGGCAAGTCGAGCCTCCTGCGCTGTCTCAACCGGATGAACGATCTGATCGACGGGGTCCGCATCACCGGCGCGATCCGTATCGCCGGCACCGACATCCAGGGACCGGTCGTCGACGTGACTCATTTGAGGAAGCGGGTCGGCATGGTGTTCCAGAAATCGAACCCGTTCCCGAAGTCGATCTACGACAACGTGGCGTACGGCCCCCGGATCCTCGGCGTGCGCTCCCGGAGTGAGATCGAGTCCCTGGTCGAATCGAGCCTGCGGTCGGCGGCCCTGTGGGACGAGGTGCGGGACCGCCTGCGCGAGAGCGCCCTGAGCCTGTCGGGTGGCCAGCAGCAGCGGCTGTGCATCGCCCGCGCGCTGGCCGTCGAGCCCGAAGTCCTCCTGATGGACGAGCCCTGCTCGGCCCTCGACCCGATCGCCACGGCGAAGATCGAAGAGCTGATGGACGAGCTGAAAGCCCGTTACACGATCGTGGTGGTGACTCACAACATGCAGCAGGCGGCCCGGGCCTCGGATTACACCGGCTTCCTGCTCCTCG
>DAISWT010000059.1:0-11207 GCA_036826235.1 Acidobacteriota bacterium
AATTCCAGGTCACCAAGCACGTCCATTGGGACATCGAGGGTTCGGTCAAGCCGTGGTGGTTCCCGCTCGAGAAATAGCCCGCACCCCGCATGCTAGAATGACGTTGCTCCGATGAATCCACTTGCCGGAACACCCATGAGTCGCCTCATGCACCGGTGGCGCCCCGCCACCGTGTTTCTCCTCCTGGCAACCTGCGGTCTCGCCCGGGTGCAGGCGGCCGGCGGAATGGTGGCTTGCCCGGTCGGTGACGAGACCGTCCGCGCGTATCTGGCGAGACCGGCCGACACGGGCCCAACGTCGCAGCGGCCCGGCATCGTGGTGGTGCACCATTTCTGGGGGCTCGACAGCCACACGCAAAGCGTGGCCGAGCGTTTCGCCGATCTGGGGTACCTGACCGTTGCTCCCGATCTTTACCGCGGGGCGATCGGGGGTGATCCGGGTCTGGCCGACGACCTGATGAGGAAGGTCGATGAGGGACGGGCGGTGGCGATCGTCAAAGCCGCGATCGAGTACCTCCGGAAGCTGGAGCCCCCGGCCACCCGACCCGTGGCACTGGTGGGATTCGATCTGGGAGGGCAGGTGGCTCTCGCCACCGCCCTGCAGGGGGCCAACGTGCAGGGCGTGGTGATCTTCTACGCGCATGTCGCGACGAGCCCCGAGCGTCTCGCGTCTCTAAAGCCCGAGGTGCTGGCGATATTCGCCGGCGACGACCACGGCATCGGGGTGGACGAGGTCAAGAAATTCGAGGAGACGCTGAAAGCGGCCGGCAAGTCGCCGAAGATCGTCACCTATCCGTCGGTGGGCCACTCGTTCTTCGACGAGACGCGTCCGGACTACGACGGTCCTCTGGCCAAGGACGCGTGGGTCGTGACGCGCGACTGGCTCGCCGCCACGCTGAAACAGGCTCCGGTCCCGAACCCCGCGCCTCCGGGCCGGTAGCCATGCCCGCCAAGCCCTCCAGGGCGCTGGAGACGTTTCCCAATCCCCGACCGGGGCGGCACTACGAAATCGCCTTCGAATGTCCCGAATTCACCTGCCTCTGCCCGCGCACCGGCCAGCCCGATTTCGCCACGTTGAGGATCCGTTACGTGCCGGGCGAGCTGTGCGTCGAGCTCAAGTCGCTGAAACTGTACATCTGGTCATTCCGCGACGAGGGTCATTTCCACGAGGACGTCGCCAATCGCATCCTGGATGATCTAGTCGCCCTGCTGCAGCCGGAGGAGATGACGGTGGTCGGCGATTTCAACACCCGCGGCGGCATCCACACGATGGTCACAGCCACGCATCGCGCCCGGTAGACGCGGTTTCCCGATGCGTTAAGTCGGCACATTCACCGGAAAGTCACTTTGTGCGAGATGGGGAGTCGAACGTATATTTCCGGGCTCCAGCTGGGGTAACCTTTTGAGTCCATTCATCTTCGCGCAGCCCGACGGACTACGCCGCGTATCTTATTTATTGTCTGCTCTGCCCACATCGACGATTCAACCTTCCGGCGGTCGTGTCACCGGCTTCACCTGCGGCTGCCGATGCCGAACGGCACCTGCGGCGCGGCGCCCTGAGCGCGGCGACGCGCCGGAAGGCTACAGACTCCGCCGCACCTCGCGCGTCGCCTGGATCATGCTCTTGAGCTTAGCCTCGGCCTCTTCGGGGGTGCGGGTCTTCAGACCGCAGTCGGGGTTGACGAAGAGCCGGGAGGCGGGCACAACCGCCAGCGCGGCCGCGATCCGCTCCCTGACGAGCTCGACCGGCTCGACCTTGTGGCTGTGGACGTCCAGCACGCCGGCGCCCAGCTCCTTGGTGAAGGGCGAGGTCTTGAACAACTCCAGGAGCCCGAGATCGGAGTTCGACAGCTCCAGGGTGAACTGGTCCACGGGGAGATCGAGCAGGCGCGGATAGATGGCGGGGAAGTCCCCGTAGCAGATGTGGGTGATGGTCCGGGCGCCCAGCCCGGCGGTGACCGTGCCCATGGCGCGGATGGCGAGGTCGATCTCGTCCGGCCTGACCGAGACCGCCGGCTCGTCGATCTGCACGTAGCGCGCCCCCGCCTCGACGAGCGCCGCCGCCTCCTGGTGGATGACCTCCGCCAGCGCCATCGCCAGCGCCTCGCGCGAGCCGTAGTGCTCGTCGAACGACCAGTCCATCATGGTGTAGGGACCGGTCAGGATCGCCTTGACCGGGAGGTGGGTCTGCTCGAGCGCGAAGCGGAACCAATCGACGGTCACCGGCCGCGGCCAGCGCACGGGTCCGGACACGATCGGCTTCCTGTAGTAACGGTTGCCGTACGAGCGCACCAGACCCGAAATGCGGAACCCCTCGATGTTCTCCGCGAAATAAGCCGTCATGTCGCCGCGGTACATCTCGCCGTCCACGAGGAGGTCGAGCCCGAGGCCCTCTTGGAGACGGAGGCAGGCGGCGGTCTCCTCCCGCTCAATGCGCCTCAGCTCGTCGGCGTCCAGGACGCCGCGCGCGAAACCGGCGCGCGCCTGTTTCAGGCGGTCCGGCTTCGGGAACGATCCGATAGTGCTGAGCGGCAGGCGCAGGTCTGCCGGGAGGAGGCGCTCCTGCGGCGGCCGCGTTCCGGCGGATGGGGCGTCGCTCACGGGAACTCCCGTCTGGCCCGGTCGCGCAGCGCCGCCAGGATCGCCATCTTGGCGCGCGCGGTGTCGCGCGGCAGGAACTCCAGGCCGTGGTTCGTCACCAGGTGGACCTCTCGCCCCGGCCCGCCCGCCGGGGGGCGCAGGGCCGAGAGGATCGGGCGCACGCGCCGCTCGTAGATCTCGTCGGTGTTCTCCGGCCGGGTGTTGCGGCCATCGACGACCCCCAGCGCGAAGCCGGCGTCGGCGGCGAACGAATCCGCCAGGCGGCTGCCGAATCCCGCCGCGTCCGCGTCCTCCCGTCCGAGCGCCGCCGCGAGGTCGATTCCGAACAGGGCCGCCGGCATGCCGGCCAGGGCGGGCAGGATCGGCGTCGGGTCGCCGAACGAAGTCGCCAGCAGAATTCGGGACGACATCGACCCCGACACCATCCGCCGCAGGCCCAGACGCAGGATGTCGGCGTCGCCGGGGAAGCGCACCAGCGCCGGCTCATCGATCTGGATGAGCGCGGCGCCCGCCGCCTCCAGATCGAGGATCTCCCGGTTGAGAGCGGAGGATATCTGGAGGGTCAGATCGTGCAGGCCGCGTCGCCGGGCGTCACGCGACAGTCGGGCGATGGTCAGGGGGCCGGTGATGATCGCCTTCACCGGCCGCGGAGCCGCGGCGGCGGCGGCAAAGCGGTAGGCGTCAACCAGCAACGGGCGTTCGCGCCCGATCGGCCCCGTCGCCGCCGGCTGCCGGTAGTAGGTGTTGGTGTCGAAGTAACGCAGCAGCCCCTCGAGCCGGAACCCGGCCAGGCCACGCGCCACGTGCGACACCGGGTCGTGCCAGCGTATCTGACCGTCGGTCAGCAGATCCATGTCCGCCGCGGCCTGCTCGGCGATCGCCAGCCCGATCATCTCGTCTTCTGCGGCGCTCACGCCCGAGGCGGGGACTTCGCCGCGGTCGGCGCGCTGGATGGCGCGGCGCAGGACCTGCTCGGCCGGCCGGTCACCGATACGCGGATAGCTGTTCAGCAGCGAGGCCAGGATCACGCCGTCTCCCAGGGAACGACGAAGAGAATATAGTCCCGTGGCGGGGCGCGCAAGGGAGTTTCACGCGCAGTTGTGTTACGCTTCGGCCAACGCACGCGCGTGACGGGGTGGCACGCGCCGGGGCGAGGGAGCCCTTGGCCAAGCAGGTCCTGTGGAACGAATCGATCCGGGCCCGTGTTGACAGCGGCAGGCCCCATTTTCTCGCCCGGGCCAGCGTGAAGGCGCTCTGCGCCGGCAAGCCTTCCGTTCTCCTCGACGTCGCCGCGTCCGATCGCCCTGACCTGATCGTCCTGTCCCATGACGATCCGGAGATGCCGGCTCGTGATCTCTGCCGCTGGATCCGCGGGGACGACAGGACGCGCGCCATCCCGATCCTGGCCCTGGCGGAGGACGACAAGGAGGAGGGCCTGCTGAAGGAGGCGGGCTGCACGGAGGTGCTGCGCGCGACGGTCCCGACGGAGGACCTGCAGGAGAAAATCGCCGCCATGCTCGGCATGCGCCTGAGGAAGTACCCGCGCTTCCCCGTCGTCCTGCCCGTCGCCCGGGGTCGTTTCATCCGTGAGTTTCTCGGATACTCCAGCGCGGTCAGCGAAGGGGGCATGGGGTTCGACACGCTGACGCGGATCCGGGGCGGCGCCAGCCTGCCGCTGCTGATCTACAGGAACACCGAAGAGAGGCCGATCACCGTGACGGGCCGGGTGGCTTCGGTGCGCGCCAACATCGATACCGGCATCGGCTACGCGGTGGGCGTCGAGTTCATGGAAATGGCGCAGGCCGATCGCGGGCGCCTCATGGAGCTGTTCCCCGGGGATCCGACGGTCACCTGGGGCCCCGAGTCACCCGATGACCGTCGTCCGGGCGGTCCCTCCACGCCGGACGCCTGAAGGCGCCGGGATCTACCGCCGCCCGAAGACTCTCTCCGCCGTCCCCTCGAGGAGCGCCCGCTTGACCTCCGGCGCGAGGGGAAGGGCGCGGAACTCCTCCAGGTTCCGGCGAGGGCTCTCCACCCCGGGCCCGGGCCAGTCGGTGCCGAACAGCGCCTTGTCCGCAACCTCGGAGAGTCGGGGGAAGTACCGCGGCAGCAGGCGCGGCGGGATGCCCGAGACGTCCATGTAGACGTTCGAGTGACGGCGCAGCAGGAAGAAGCAGCTCTCCATCCAGAGCGGGCGGCCGCCGTGCGCCAAGATGATCGTCAGGTCGGGAAAGTCGACGGCGACGTCGTCGACGCCGATCGGGTCGCCGTAGACGTTGCGCGCCCCGGGAAAGATCGACGTGCCGGTGTGGATCATGACCGGGATCTTGAGCTCCTGGGCGCGCGCGTACAGGGCGGCGAGACCGGGCAGGCGGCCACCGTCGCGGTAGGCGTTGACCTGGAAGTGCTGGTGGGGCGGGTGGAGCTTCAGGGCGCGGATGCCGTGCTTCTCGACGATGTGGCGAAGCGATCCCGCCGGGTCGGGATCCAGACGCGGGTGCACGCCGCCCATCGGCACCAGGCGATCCTCGTGACCGCGGCAGAAGGCGCCGACGAAATCGTTGACCTCGTTGGTGAAGCCGATGACATCGGGACTGACGTAGTTGACCAGGACGGCGCGGTCGATCCCCTGCTGGTCGAGGAAGCGCAGGAACTCCGCCGGGTCATCGAGCACACGGCGGATCAGGTCGAGGTCACGGCGCCCGGTGGCCATGCGCTCCAGCGCCCCCGGCGAGAGCTGCCGCCACGGCTGCACGTGGATGTGCGCGTCGGTCACCATGGTCGTTGTTACCGGCCCGTGAAGTGCGGACGCCGACCCTGCAGAAACGCGGTCATCCCCTCGTTCTTGTCGGCGGTCTCTAACAGGATTGCCTGCGCCAGACGCTCGGCGGCGTGACCCGCGTCGGGGCCATAGACGGAGGCCCGCAGCGCGAGCTTGGCGACTCGCAGCGCCAGGGGCCCCTTGCGCGCGATGAGGGCGGCGGTCGAGCGCGCCTCTTCCAGCACGCGGTCGTCCGGCACCACGCGGTTCACGAGGCCTATGCGCAGCGCCTCGTGCGCGTCGATGATCCGGCCGGTCAGGATCAGCTCGCGAGCGCGCCCGGCGCCGACGATCTGCGGCAGCCGGTACATCGCGCCGGCCGCGGGTATGATCCCCAGCCCGACCTCCGGCTGCCCGAAGCGCGCCGACTCGCCGGCGACCCTCAAATCGCAAGCCAGCGCCAGCTCGCAGCCACCCCCCAGCGCGTAGCCGCTCACGGCGGCGATCGTCGGCACGGCGAACTGCTCGATCTCCAGGAATAGGCTCGAGTTGATGCCGCGCAGAGCGTCGGCGGCGCGCCGGTCGCGCAGCTCGCCGATGTCGGCCCCCGAGGCGAAAGCCGCCGGCCCGGCGCCGGTCAGGATCAGGACCCGCGTTCCGCCGTCCCGCGCCAGCCTCTCGAGCGCGGCGCGCATCTCCGCCACCACCTCGAGGTTGATGGCGTTGCGCGCCCCGGGGCGGTTCAACGTGAGGACGGCGATGCCGGCGGCCGACTCCAGCCGGATGCTGCGATAGCGCGGCGCCGCTGCGCCGCGCGGCTGGCGCGCAGGGCCGGGGCGCCTCCTCCTCGGGCGCGCCGCGGCGATCGCACTCCCGGGGCGTTTCCGGCTCACGGCTTCAGGACGATCTTGCCGAACAGGGAGCGCTCGGCGATGGCGCGATGCCCATCGGCGACGCGCTCGAGGGGCAGGACGCGGTCGATGACCGGCTTGAGACGCCGCTCGCCCACCAGCCGCGCGATCATCAAGAGATCGGCACGGCTCCCCATGGTCGAGCCGAGGAGCGACAGCCCCTTGGAGAAGACATAGCGGAGGTCGGTCTCCGCCCGGTACCCCGAAGTGGCGCCGCAGGTCACTAGCCGGCCGCCGCGGGCGAGGGCCTTCAGACTCCTTTCCCAGGTCTCCTGGCCGATGCTCTCGATCACCACGTCCACGCCGCGCTTGCCGGTGAGCCGGCGGACCTCCTCGAGGAAGTCCGCCGTGCGGTAATTGATGGCCGCCTCCGCCCCCAGCTCGCGCACGCGCAACGTCTTGTCGTCCGAGCCGACGGTGGTGAAGACCCGCGCCCCGTGCAGACGGGCGATCTGGATGGCCGCCGTGCCGACGCCGCCGCCGCCCGCCTGGACGAGAACGTCCTCTCCCAGCCGGACACGCGCCCGGCCGACCAGCATGTGCCAGGCGGTCAGAAACACCAGGGGGAAGGCGGCCCCCTCCTCGAACGACAGGCCGTCGGGCAGAGGCATGACGTTGGCGGCCGGCAGCGACACGTACTCCGCCTGCGTGCCGTTCCTGTGCTCGCCGAGGATGCCGTAGTCCCTGCACAGCGGGTCGTTGCCGGAGCAGCACTCCACGCACCGCCCGCAGGAGAATCCGGGCGCCACGAACACCCGGTCGCCCGCCGCGAGGCCGGTGACGCCGGGACCGATTTCCTCGATGAGGCCGGCGGCGTCCGAGCCCAGGACCATCGGCAAAGGCGGCGTCACCCCCGGCAGGCCACGACGGACCCAGGTGTCCAGATGGTTCATGCCGGCCGCCTTTACCCGGATCACGACCTGTCCGGCCTCCGCCTTCGGCTTCGGCAGGTCGGCGATCTCCAGGACCTCGGGGCCGCCGTGCTTCCGGATGAGGACCGCTTTCATGGCGTGGCCACCGATCAGACTCCCTTGAACCTGGGGGGACGCTTCTCAAGATAGGCGTCGAGCCCCTCGCGCGCGTCCTGGGACTCGAACAGCTGCTGCTGCAGCTCACGCTCCAGGGCCAGGGCCTCGGCGAACGGGATCTCGCCGCCCGTGACGACGCTGCGCTTCATCCGTCCGACCGCCGCACTCGCTTTGTTCGGCGGGCAGAACTCCCGCGCATAGGCCATCACCTGGTCCCACCAGTCGTTCGACTCGAGGACGCGGGTGACCAGACCGAGGGCGGCCGCCTCGTCGAAGGAGAAGGTGCGGCCGGTCGCCATCAGCTCGATCGCCTTCGCCCGGCCGACGAGGCGGGACAGGCGCTGGGTGCCTCCCGTGCCGGGCAGCACCCCGAGGGTGACTTCGGGGAGCCCGATCTTGCCGCCGTCCTTGCGCGCGATCCGCAGGTCGGCCGCCAGGGCGATCTCGAGCCCGCCGCCGACGGCATGGCCGTTGAGCGCAGCGATCACCAGCTTGGGTGTCTGTTCCAGGCGGTTCAGCGTCTCGTTGGCGTGCAGGCAGAAGTAGTACTTGAACCGCGGCGTCGCGCTCGCGAGCATCTTGATGTCCGCCCCGGCGGAGAAGAACCTGTCGCCCGCGCCGCGCAGGACCAGGACGTGCACGGAGTCGTCCATCCGTGCCCTCAGGACGGCGCCGTCGAGCTGCTGCATCATCTCGTAGGAATAGGTGTTCGCGGGGGGATCGTTCAACTCCAGGACGGCGATGCCGTTCTCGATCCGGCAGGAGACGAGTGGGTCGGGCATGGATCAGGAGAGGTCGACCCAGACTGATTTGGTCTGGGTGTATTCCAGGAGCCCGTGCTGGCCCAGCTCGCGGCCGAAGCCGCTCATCTTGTAGCCCCCGAACGGCATGGCGCTGTCATACAGGCCGTAGGTGTTGATCCAGACGGTACCAGACCTCAGGAGCCGGGCGGCGCGGTGAGCCTTCTTGATGTCTTTTGTCCAGACGGCGGCGGCCAGGCCGTACGGCGTCTCGTTGGCGGCCCGCACGACCTCATCGAGGTCGCGGAAGCGCAGCACCGACAGCACCGGCCCGAAGATCTCCTCGCGCGCGATCGTCATGCCGTTCTGCACGTCGTCGAAGATCGTCGGCCGGACGAAGTACCCCTTGCCGGGCGCGCGTGATCCGCCCGCCACCAGACGCGCTCCCTCGCCCTTCCCCTTGTCCACGTAGGACAGGACGCGGTTCATCTGGCCCTCGCTGACCTGGGGCCCCAGGCGTGTCTTGGGGTCGAGCGGGTCGCCCTGCTGCAGCCTGGCCGTGAAGGCCGACAGCCGGTCGAGCAGCTCGTCGTGCAGCGATTCCTCGACGAACAGCCGCGAGCCGGCGGTGCAGACTTCCCCCTTGTTGTAGAAGATTCCGTTCGATGCGCCGCGCACGGCCAGATCGAGATCGGCGTCGGCGAACACGATGTTGGGAGACTTGCCCCCCAGCTCCAGGGTCAGGCGCTTCAGCGACCCGGCGGCGCGCCGCATGATCTCCTGCCCGACGGCGGTCGATCCGGTGAAGGCGATCTTGTCGACTCCCGGATGGTCGACCAGAGCCGCGCCGGCGGTCGGGCCGAAACCAGTGACGACGTTCAGGACGCCCGGCGGCAGCCCCGCCTCCTCGGCGATTCCGGCCAGGCGAAGCGCCGTCAAGGGCGTCTGCTCGGCCGGCTTCAGGACGACGGTGTTGCCGGCGGCCAGGGCGGGCGCCACCTTCCAGGCGGCGAGCAGGATCGGGAGGTTCCACGGGATGATCTGGCCGACGACGCCCAGGGGCTCGCGCAGGGTGTAGCCGAAGCAGGGTGCGCGGACCGGGATCGTCTCGCCCTCGATCTTCGTGGCCCAGCCTGCGAAATAACGGAAGCAGTCGGCCGCCATCGGCACGTCCACTCGGGAGGACTCGGTGATCGTCTTGCCGGAGTCGAGAGTCTCGACCTCGGCGATCTCGGCGAGGCGCGATTCGATCAGGTCGGCCATCTTCCAGAGCATGCGGCCGCGATCGGCGGCCGACACTCCGGCCCAGGGTCCTTCGAAGGCCTGGCGTGCCGCCTTGACGGCCCGATCGATGTCTTCGGCCCGGCCTTCGGCGACCTGGGTGATCGGCTCCTCGGTGGCCGGGTTGACGGTCGTGAAGGTGGTCGCGGCGACCGCGTCGACCCATTGACCACCGATGAACAGACGGCCTGGAGCGATTTTCTGTGTTGCCGGCATGGCCGCCGATGTTATTCGGAACCCTGCTGGGAGTCAACGATGGGTCGGAGGGTCTCGGCGCGGATGGCGGGCGGCTCGATGGCGATGCTCCGAGCGGCACACTCCGGTGGCATGGCTGAGCCGGCCGCGGAATGCGGCTGCGGCCTCGAGCCGGTGTCGGGCGCCTCGGGGTAGGGAGGCGGAAGCGGCAGGGTCCTGTCGGCCAGCGCGCCTTCGGGACGGGGCCTGTCCGGAGCGCCCGGCGGCGCCGCGGGAGGAGCGTGGGGACGTAACGGCGCAGTGTCGGCCGCGGCGGTACCCTCGGAACCGGAGACGATGGCCTGAATGTCGTCGCTCGATCGGTTCCGTTGTCGCTGAACTTGGCGCTGTTTGGCCTGGAGTTTTCTCTGCTCCGGTGTGAAGATGTCACCGGGTCGGGTGTAACCGCTGGGGAACCAGAACCCGCCGGTGTCACGCCGCCCCTCGGGCAGCGTCGAGATCGGTTCGTCGCCGGAGCCGTGTGGCAGGATGACTTCGAGCAGACCGATCCCGCGATCGATCAGAGTCGGCAGCCTCCGTCGCTTCCTGGCGGGAGCCATGACTTCCTCGAGTGAAACGAATGGCCACTCAGACCCGCGAACCGGCAGGAGCCTTTAAGCGGTGGCATCGTACCAAACCACAAAACGAAACGCAAGTCCAAGCCCGTACCGGAATGCGAAACAACCAGGGGACCGCGACGGAGACACCCTGATGAAGACGATCATCGAGCCGTTCCGGATCAAAGTCGTCGAGCCGATCAAGATCACCGATCGCGCTTTGATCCCGGAGGGGCGCGACCCGCAGTCGGAGCACCCTTTCAAAGGGAACATCGATACCGTCACCAACAATTCGGCTGGCTGGTTGCGAGGCCCCGCGCCGACGGCGCCGGAGACGACCCCCTCTACGTCAGAAAAGCGTCGGCCGGGTTGCCGGGCAGGCTCCTCGACTCTAGATTGCCTGTTTGTAAGGCCCGTCTCCGCTCCAGCGTTTGGTCATGCCGGGGCCGGCGGAGGGTCACGATGGGGAATCTGGCCGTTGTCGAGCAGGCAGCGCGGGCGTACCCTGCGCTTCTGCCACTCGTTGTGGTCTCGATCGCCCTGACTCTGTGGGCCGGCGAGCGCAGGCATTGGCTCCGGGCCACGGCGACCGGCATCCTGGGATTGATCGTCTGCTTCTTCTACGTGGCAAGCCCTGCCCGCGCCCTGTCGTCGGCGGGCGGGATCGGGTCGCTGGCCGCCTCCACACATGCCGGGGCCACGGCTGCCACGGAGACCGGCGGTCCGACAGCCGCCCTCACTCCGGTCGGGACCTCCATGAACGGCGCCATCCATGCCCTGCTCGAGCCGCGACGCTTCTCCTCGGCCGTGCGGTTGCACCCGCGCTTCCCCCAGGATTTCCCGATCCCGAAGGCCTTCCGTCTCGAGAGCAACTCGGGCGGCATCTACGGCGGAGTTCTCACCGTCCGATTCCGGTTCACCGGGGAGGCGCCCAACGCCGTCTGCGACCTTCGCATGCTGGGCCGCAGAAGCGGATGGGATGTCGAGATCCTGGCTCCGCATCGCATGATCTTTCGGAAGGACGGGAGGGAGGTCGAAGCCTGGTTCAGTTTCCCGGCCCATTCGGTCGTCCTCGACATTCCCGACGCCCGCTAG
>DAISWT010000060.1:0-467 GCA_036826235.1 Acidobacteriota bacterium
TGATCCGGCCGGCGCGCAGCCGGCAGAAGCAGGTCCAGAAGATGCTGGAGACGCTCAAGAGCGGCGACAAGGTCGTCACCTCGGGGGGCTTGCTGGGAACCGTCGTGGGAATCGACCGCAGCGTCGTGCAGTTGCGCGTCGCCGACAAGGTCCGCGTGGACGTGACCAAGAGCTCCATCGTCGGTCTCCAGGATCAGGAGACGTCCGCGCGCCCGGAGTCGTGAACGGACCGGTCTCGGGCGGCGGCGCGGCCTGACGGCCTCGCAGCCCCGCCCTCGGGTACACCATGAATCTCGATCTCCGCTGGCGGCTCGTGTTGATCCTCGCCCTCCTGGTGACCTGCGTCTGGGCGGTCTACCCGCCCGCGGAAAAGATCCACCTGGGGCTGGACCTCAAGGGAGGGATCCACATGGTCATGCGCGGCAAGACGGACGACGCCGTCAAGGCCGAGATCGACCTGTCGCAGG
>DAISWT010000060.1:516-11120 GCA_036826235.1 Acidobacteriota bacterium
GCAGAAGACATCGGCCGACGGTGTCGACGCCATGATCCTGGAGGGCATCGATTCGGCGCGCATCGGCGAGATCCGCGACCTGCTCGCCAGGCAGTTCCCGCAATACCAGGCGTCGAGTCCGGGGCCGGGCCGCCTGCGCTTGCAGCTGAAAGCCCAGGACGAGAACGGGATTCGCGATTCCGCCGTCCGGCAGGCGCTGGAGACCATCCGCACGCGCGTGGACAAGTTCGGTGTGGCCGAGCCCACCATCCAGCGGCAGGGGACCGGCGCGCATGCCGATCGGATCCTCGTCCAGCTGCCGGGCGTCGAGGATCCGGAGAGGGTGAAGGATCTGATCGGATCACCGGCGTTTCTCGAGTGGAAGCTCGTGAAGATCCCGCCCGGAGTGGTGGCCGAGCAGTTCCGGCCCCCGGACAGTCCCGAGGCCCTGACCCGGATGTTCGGCGGGAAGCTCCCCGACGACGTGGAGATCCTGCCGCAGGACGTCATCACCCAGGACGGGAAGACCGCGCTGCTCTACTGGCCGGTGACCAAGTCCTCGCCCATCACCGGTAACGACCTGAAGAACTCCCGCCGTGAGCAGGATCGCTTCGGCAACCCGGCCGTGGGCTTTACTCTCTCCGCCGATGCCGGCCGGCGCTTCCAGGAACTGACGCGCAAGTACCAGGGGCAGCAGCTGGCGATCGTCCTGGACAAGAAGATCATCTCGGCGCCACGGATCAACGCGGTGATCGCCGATCAGGGGATCATCGAGGGGAGCAACTTCACCCTCGAGAGCTCGGAGGACATGGCGCTGAAGCTGCGCTCCGGGGCGCTGCCGGCGGGCATGGAGATCCTGGAGGAGCGCACGGTCGGACCGTCGCTGGGGGCCGACTCGATCCGCCAGGGCGTGGTGGCCACCCTGATCGGCTCGATCATCATCGTCCTGTTCATGCTGGTCTATTACCGGGCGGCCGGCGTCAACGCGGGCCTGGCGCTGGTGCTGAACCTGCTCATCCTGCTCGCGGCGATGGCCTACTTCCACTCGACCCTGACGCTCCCCGGTATCGCCGGCTTCGCGCTGACCGTCGGCATGGCCGTGGACGCCAACGTCCTGGTCTTCGAGCGCATCCGGGAAGAGCTGCGGCACGGCCGGACGGTCCGGGCGGCGATCAACGCCGGATTCGACAAGGCCTTCAACACCATCATCGACAGTCACTGCACCACTCTCATCGCTGGTGTCTTTCTGTACGGTTATGGGACCGGCCCGGTCAGGGGCTTCGCCGTCACATTGAGCGTCGGCATCCTCGCTAACCTCTTCACGGCGCTGGTCGTATCCCGCGCCATCTTCGACGCCGAGCTCGCGCTCCGCCCTCAGGCGGAGACGCTCAGCATCTGAGGAACCGATGCTTCAGGTCTTCACCCACGCCAATTTCCCCCTCATGGGACGCGTCAAGTGGTTCTTCATCGCCTTCTCGACGTTCGCCCTCGTGATCAGCGTGGGGACGATCCTGACGCACGGGTTCAATTATGGCATCGACTTCGCGGGCGGTACGGCGGTGCGCCTGAAGTTCCGGGAGCAGCCGCACATCGAGAAGATCCGGGCGGCGCTCGAGGGCGCCGGCCTCGGGGATGTCAGCCTGCAGAGCATCGGCGGGGCGGCCGACAACGAGGTCCTGGTGCGCGTCGAGCTGGGTCAGGGGCAAGGCGCGCCGGGGGCGGTCAGCGAAGGCGGGGAGATCAGCCGCAGGGTTCTGGAGGCCCTGCAGTCGCCCGAGGACCACAAGGAGAAGCAGGCGGGCAAGATCGATCTCAACATGATCACCGAGGCCGATCTCAGGGAATGGCTCGGCGCGCACCTGCCCTCCGGCGACGGGGGCGCCCCCGCACAGGACGCGCCGGCGATCGCCGCGGCGCTGGTGAAATACCGCACGGACCACGCCGGATTGTTCGCGTCACCCTCGGAGCTGGCTTCGATCCCGGGCGTGACGCCGGAAGCGGCGCGCCTTCTCCAGCAACAGACATTCCTCGGTCCGTTCACGCTGCGAAGCGTCGACTTCATCGGTCCGACCGCGGGGAAGGAGCTCCTGAGGAACACGCTCTACGCGGTCTTCGGGTCGGCGGCGGGGATCCTGATCTATGTGTGGTTCCGGTTCAAGAGATGGATGTGGGGGCTGACTTCGATCATCGCGCTGGTGCACGACGTGGTGATCGCCGCCGGCGCGGTATCGCTCACGCACAAGGAGTTCTCGGTCGACATCGTGGCCGCGCTTCTGACCATTCTCGGATACTCGATCAACGACACGATCGTGGTCTTTGACCGGATTCGTGAAAATCTGCGCCTCTACCGCGAGGTCGATTTCGAGACGCTGGTGAACGCCTCGATCAACCAGACCCTGAGCCGGACGATCCTGACCTCGTTCACCGTGTTCATCGCCATCACCGCCCTGTTCATCTACGGCGGGGACAAGCTCAACCCCCTGTCGTTCTGTCTCATGGTCGGCGTGGTGTTCGGGACGTATTCCTCGGTGTTCGTGGCCGCCGCCCTCCTGGTGATCGTCTACCGCTACCTCGGCGCCCGATACGTGAAGGTCTGAGCGAGCGCGTCCCGGGGCGCCGGCGGGCTTTTTGATATACTGGCTTATCCGTGGCGAGCTCCGCGAGTCTGCGTGACCCCCCGCACGACCCAGGACCAGGACTTTCGGACGGCGCGCACGGCGTTGAGTGGGCGATGATCCGCTTCGAGGACATCCAGGAGAAAGTCGAAGCCTCCATGCCGGGGGCCGATCTCGACCTGTTGCGCAAGGCCTATGTCTTCTCCGCGAAGGAGCACAAGGGCCAGACGCGCTCCTCCGGCGAGCCCTACCTGACGCACCCGCTGTCGGTCGCCTACATCCTCGCCGACCTCAAGCTCGACATGACCTGCATCGTCGCGGGTCTCCTGCACGATGTCCTCGAGGACACGCTGACGACACGCGAGCTCGTCGAGGAGCATTTCGGCAAGGACATCGCCCATGTGGTGGAGGGCCTGACGAAGATCTCGCGCATCAGCTTCAACTCGAAGGAGCAGCAGCAGGCGGAAAGCTTCCGCAAGATGATGCTGGCGATGGTGGATGACATTCGCGTCGTGCTGGTCAAGCTGGCGGATCGATTGCACAACATGCGCACCCTCGAACATCTTTCGCCGCGCCAGCAGGAGCGGATCGCGCGGGAGACACTGGAAATCTACGCCCCGATCGCCAACCGGCTGGGGATGGCGAAGATCAAGAACGAGCTGGAGGATCTGGCGCTCAAGCATCTCGACCCCGCGGGGCACCAGGGTCTCGTGCAGGCGATGGAGGAGAAGCGCGGCGTCACCGACGAGTTCATCCGCGAGATCCAGTCCACTCTGAAATCCGAGCTGGACAAGGCGGGGGTCGCCTGCGACATCCGCGGCCGTCGGAAGCATCTGTACAGCATCTATCGCAAGATCAAGCGGCAGCAGATCGACGTCGGGGAGGTCTACGATTACATCGCGTTCCGCATCCTCACGGGCAGCGTGAAGGACTGCTACGGCGCGCTGGGGATCATCCACGGGCTGTGGCGCCCGGTGCCGGGCCGGATCAAGGATTTCATCGCGATGCCCAAGCCGAACATGTATCAGTCGCTGCACACGTCGGTCATCAGCGAGAAGGGCGTGCCGTTCGAGGTGCAGATCCGCACCCACGAGATGCACCGGGTGGCGGAGGAGGGCATCGCGGCCCACTGGAAGTACAAGGAGGGGAAGGGTTCGAAAGACAACGACGCCAACATTCAGTGGCTGCGCCAGATTATGGAGTGGCAGCAGGAGCTCAAGGACCCGCGGGAGTTCCTGAACATGGTCAAGGTCGATCTCTATCCCGAGGAGGTGTACTGCTTCACTCCGCAGGGGCAGGTCAAGTCGTTTCCCCGCGGCGCCACCTCGATCGACTTCGCCTACTCGGTGCACACCGAGGTCGGCCACCGCTGCGTCGGGACCCGTATCAACGGCAAGCTGGTCCCGCTCCGGACGGAGCTCAAGAACGGCGATATCGTGGAGATCCTGACGTCGCCCAACCACCGGCCGAGTCAGGACTGGCTGACCATCGCCAGGACGCCGAGGGCGCGCGCCAAGATCCGCCAGTGGCTTAACGTCGATCGCCGCAACCGCAGCATCGATCTGGGAAAGACAGTTGCCGACCGCGAGTTCAAGCGGTACCGCTTCAATCTCAGGAAGCATCAGGGGGATGCCGGCCGCCTGCAGGCCGTGATGCACGAGCTAGGGTGCGCCGGTTTGGATGACTTTTATGCGGCGGTGGGCTACGGCAAGCTGGCGCCTAGGTCCCTCATCGAGAAGTTCGATCCGGCGGCGAAACCGCACGATGGCGGCGAGGGGCCGATCGCGCACGCCGTCAAGAAGGCTCTCGGTCTTTCGGGCAAGAAGGTCACGGTCCGCGGGCTGGACGACGCGCTCATCTCCCTGGCACGCTGCTGCAACCCGATCCGAGGCGAGCCGATCGTCGGATACATCACCCGGGGCAGGGGCGTGACGGTCCACAGCGAGCGTTGCCCCAACCTCGAAAAGCTGCTGTACGACCCGGAGAGGCGGATCGAGGTCGCCTGGGAGAGCGACGACGCGTCGCGCTTCGAGGTCCGCATCACGGTGTTCTCAGAGGACCGACCCGGCATGCTCGCCAAGATCACCTCCGCGATCGCCGAGGCGAAGTCCAACATCAAGAACGTGGAGGCGCGAACCTTCGAGGACCGGCGGGGCGAGATCACCCTGATCCTCGACATCGCGGACGTGGCGCACCTGGACGCGATCCTCGAGAAGGTGAAGGGGATCGACGGCGTCTATCACGTGGAGCGGCAGGTTGCCTGAGGCGCGCGCCGAGGCGCGGGCGATCGGCCACCACCGGATCGAGGAGGCACGATGGGCGCGAGGAGCATCAGCACGGACAAGGCCCCGAAGGCGATCGGACCTTACTCCCAGGGGATCGCGGCGGGGGAGTTCCTCTTTCTGTCGGGGCAGGTGCCCCTCGATCCGGCCAGCGGGTCCCTCCTGAAGGGGACGGTGCAGGAAGAGGTGGCGCGCGTCCTGGAGAACCTCAAGGCGGTCCTGGAGGCCGCCGGATCGAGCCTGGACCGCGTGGTCCGGACGACCGTCTTCCTGACGGACCTCGGGGATTTCGAGGCGATGAACGAGGCGTACGCGCGCTACTTCGGAGCCAACCGTCCGGCGCGATCCACCGTCCAGGTGACGGCGCTGCCGCGGGGCGCACGCGTCGAGATCGACGCCATCGCCTCGGCGCGGTGACGGCGCGCCTCGGGGGGGAGCGGCTAGGTTCTGGAAGAGACCGGCGCCGAGGCGGCCTTCACGACCGCACCCGAGCGCAGGCAGCGCGTGCACACCTTCATCCGGCGGCGAGTCTTGCCGACGACGACCTTGATCCTCTGAATGTTCGGATACCAAACCCGCGACGAGACATTGTGCGCGTGGCTAATCTGATTCCCGTGTACCGGTCTCTTGCCGCAGATCTCGCACGAACGGGCCACCTCGTCCTCCAGAGGGGCGGGCTGGCGCCCCCAGTGTGCCGTAAGAAGCGCGTACTTTAGCACAGCGCGCCCCCTCCGATCAAACGCGTCGTCCGGTCCTCGCCCTCCCTTCCGATGCCCTTCCCGGGACGGCGTGCATATATCGTTCACAAGAAAGGACATATTCATACGGGTCCATTACGGTTTTCAAAAATGGAGGCCCGCCTTGCAAAAATGGAGTCGCGGAATATATTGAACTTTCGTGACAAAGAAGCGCCCGGGACGGTCGGCCGCAACCTGCCGAAACGCCATAGGTTAAAGGAGACCGAGGGTGTTCTTTTCGAGGAGGAAGAATCTTGTGGGTCTCGACATCGGCTCGAGCGCGGTCAAGGTCGTCGAGCTGAAGGAGCTCGGAAAGGGCCGCGGCTATCAGCTTCTCAACGCGGCGCTCGAGCGGTTGTCTCCCGAGGCGATCGTGGACGGGGCGATCATGGACGCCGGACTGGTGGTGGACACCGTCCAGCGGGCCTTTTCGTCGCGCAAGATCAAGGCGGGCGACGTGGCGATTGCCCTGTCGGGTCACAGCGTCATCATCAAGAAAATCTCCATCCCCGCGACCTCGGAGGAGGAGCTGGCCGAGGTCATCCCCTGGGAGGCGGAGCAGTACATCCCGTTCGACGTGCAGGACGTCAACCTCGCCTACCAGGTCCTGAAGGGGGCCAGCGGAGGCGAGGGGAACATGGACGTTCTGCTGGTGGCAGCCAAGAAAGACAAGATCAACGATTACACCTCCGTGGTCAGTCAGGCCGGGCGAAATCCGGTAGTGGTCGACGTCGATGTCTTCGCCCTGCAGAACTGCTACGAGATGAACTATGACGCCGATCCCGGAGTGGCCCGCGCCCTGGTGAACATCGGCGCGTCCACCACCAACGTGGCGATCCTGAAGGGCAGCACCTCCATCTTCTGGCGCGACATCTCGGTCGGCGGCAACCATTACAACGACGCCATCCGCAAGGAGCTCAATCTCAGCTTTGAGCAGGCCGAGGCATTGAAGCGCGGCGAGGAGGTGGACGGGATCCCGGTGGAGAACGTGAACCCGATCATCGCCTCGGTGAATGATTTTATCGGCGCCGAGATCCAGAAGACCATCGACTTCTTCAAGAACACCACGCCGGGCGAGAACATCGAGACTCTGGTGATCGCCGGCGGCTCGTCGCGCATCCCGCACCTGCGCGAGGCGCTCGCCGAGCGTTTCGGGATCGCCGTGGAGCCGCTCAACCCGTTCAACCGCGTCCAGGTCGGCAAGGGGATTTCGGCCGACATGGTCGAGGAGATCGGCGCGAGCGTCTCGATCGCGGTCGGCCTCGCCGCCCGGCGCGCGGGAGACACGCGATGATCAAGATCAATCTCCTCGCCGGGGCCCAGCAGGTCAAGACGCGGGCCGTCAAGGCCCCTCGGTTCGAGGGCGTCGGCACGCTCGGGCAGAACGTGCTGATGGCGGGCGTCGTGATCCTGGCCCTGTTGTTCATCGGCTGGCGCTGGTACAGCCTGGAGAGCGAGCACCGGCAGCTGCACGAGGAGATCATCAAGGCGCAGGCCGAGAAGGAGAGGCTGCAGGCGATCATCAAGAAGGGCGAGGAGTACAAGGCCAAGAAGGAGCTGCTGCAGCGCAAGATCGCCCTGATCACGCAGCTCAAGAGGAACCAGAGCGGCCCGGTCCATCTCCTGGACGAGGTCAGCAAGCAGCTGCCCGACTTCCTGTGGCTGGACAGCATGAGCGAGTCGGGGCAGAGCATCACCATCCAGGGCAAGGCGACGACCTACAACGCGGTCTCGAACTTCTACAACAACCTGACGGGATCCCGTTATTTCCAGAACGTGATCCTGGGACCCATCTCCTCGATCTCCGTGGGCGTGACGTTCTCGCTGACCTGCCAGTTCCTGCCGCATCCGGAGGGACAGGCCGAGGGAAGCGGCGCGGCTCCGCCGGCGGGCGGGTAGAGGACAGCGATGGATTTCAAGAAGCTGCCGTTCTGGGGCCAGTTCGCGGTCGTGGCGTGCATGGCGATCGCCCTGGTGGCGGTGGCCTGGATGGCCTATCCGAACTTCTCAGAGATGGCGAAGAAGAACGCCGCGGATCGCGTCCAGCTCGAAGGCCTGCAGACCGAGATCCGCAAGGGCCAGGCGATCGAGGCGAAGCTGCCGGAGTTTGAGAAGGAGATCGAGAACCTCCAGCTCAAGCTGAACGACCTGCTGGCGATCCTGCCGACCGAGCCCGAGACCGGCGAGCTGCTGAAGTGGGTGAAGAACCTCGCCGACCAGTCGAACCTGGATCTGCGGCAGTTCAATCCCGGGTCGCTCAAGCCGGTGGAGTTCTACAAGGAATTCCCGATCATGATGGACGTGGAGGGCGACTACCACGACCTCGGCGTCTTCTTCGACCGCATCAGCAAGTACTCGCGCATCATCAACGTGAGCGGCGTGACGATCAACGCGCAGAGCAGCCCCAATCACTCGATTCATTCGACGTTCACGGCGACGACCTTCGTGTATGACGAGAAGGCGGGAGGAACCCAGTGAGCCTGCGCCTGCTCAGGCCGGCGCTCGTGGCGCTCGGTCTGACCCTGACCCTGGGGCCCGGCGCACGCGGGGACGATCCCAAGGCGCCCGCTCAGGCGGGGACGCCGGCGGCCCCCGCGCAGGGCTCCGCATCCCCGGGCGGCCAGGCCGCCCCGCAGGACACGGAGACGATCAACAAGATCATGCAGGACAACGAGGCCATGCTGACCGGTCGCGGGTTCACCTATGACCCGGCCGGCCGGCGCGATCCCTTCCGCTCCCTGGTGGACGCGGCGAACACGGTGGGGAAAGGACCCCGGCCACGGGGCATCGCCGGGATGCTGATCTCGGAGGTGGACCTGGTCGGAATCGTCCAGAAGGGGAAGGGCGCCATCGCGTTCTTCAACGGCAGCGACAACAAGGGGTACTTCCTGAAGGTGGGGGATGCGCTCTACGACGGCAAGATCATCCGCATCGATCGCAAGACCGGCACGGTGGTGTTCCGGCAGGACATCAACGATCCCCGAAGCATCAAGCCGTACAGGGACGTGACGAAGAAGCTGACGCCAGCGGAGGAGGGTAGCTTATGAGGTACGGGAAGGTCGCGATCCTGATCACGATCGCCGCGGCCGCCCTGCGATGCTCGGGCAATCCGCCCGTCAGCGAGCCGGGTCAGGCGGTGCTCAGCGCGCCGTCCGCGGTGGTCATCAACGCCATCGACCACCAGGAGACTCCGGCGGGAACCGAGGTCGTCCTGCACGGGAACTACCCGTTCAGCTATACCTCCTACCAGCCCGACCCCAGGACGCTGGTCCTGGAGCTCCTCGACGTGCACGTCGAGGGGCTGGCGCAGGAAGTCCAGATCGGGACGCCCCAGGTCGAGGGCGTCCGGGTCTCGTCCGTCGAGAGCGTCGATGGCGGAAAGATCGCGAAATTCGAGTTCCGGAACGTCCTGGCCTCCCAGCACTCCATCCGCCTCGACGGCCACGATCTGGTCGTCGATTTCCCGTCGCTCGGTGAATCGGGCAACGCGCCAGAGCAGAACGTGGTCGCCGAGGCTCCTGCGGGCGGCTCCGCGACGGGTGCCACCGCGGCGCCGGCCGAAGGAACCCCGGCCAACGCCGTCGAGCCCACGCCGTCGGCGCCGCAGCCGTCCGAGGGTGCTCCCCTCGAGACGGTCCAGCCGACGGCCGCGTCGTCCACGCAAGCGGCGCCCGGGTCCTCCGAGCTGAAGCCTCTGCCCGAGGCGGCCCCCGCGAGCTCCGCACCGGAGTCACCGGCCGCCGCGGGTTCCTCCGCCCGGCAGGTGAAGGTCACCCGCGGCGCCGCGCCATCCGGATCGCCGGCGCACACCCTGCTGTCGGTCGAAGCGCGCGGCGAGGATTCGGAGCGGAGCGTCGTCCTTACCGCCGACGGCGGCCTGGCGAACGAGCACTTCGAGCTCAAGAACCCCCCGCGGCTGGTCATCGACCTCCTGGGAGTCGTGGATCGGACCAGGACGAAGACGGTGACGGTCGGCGCCGGCGGCCTGTCGCGCGTGCGCGTGGCGCAGTTCGCGACCAAGCCGAGGCCGGTCGTCCGCGTCGTCCTCGATCTGACTTCTCCGAAACCATACGCCATCGTCCCGACCGACACGGGGCTGGTGGTCGATTTCTCGGAGGAGGGCGTGCGGCACGCGCTCGAGAGCGCCCCTGCCCCGGTGGAGCCGGTCGCCGGGCCCGTGGCCGCGGAGACACCCACGGGCGGCGCCGGAAGCGCTCCGGCGAGCCAGGACAAGCCGGCCCCGGCGGCGACCGAGGCCGCGCCGGCCCCCTCCCCCTCGCCGGAGGCCGGTGCGGGCGGCGATGAACAGCCGGCCGACGCCCCTGCGGCGGAGAAGGCGCCGGTCAATCCGCTGGTGGCCCAGGGCGGCGTGAAGATCGAGCAGCAGCCGGCCGGGTCGCCGCAGGAGGTCCCCTTCCGCTCCGCGGGCAGGGATTCCGGCAGCGTCATGATCTCGCAGGGGGGCAGGTTCGGCGCCCGCGCCATCTCCGACACGGGTCCGAAGTACACCGGCAAGAGGATCTCGCTGAACTTCAAGGACGCCGACCTGAAGGACGTGTTCCGGCTGTTCCACGAGATCACCGGCTACAACATCGTGCTCGATCCGGCGGTCTCCGGCCAGCTGACCATCGTCCTGGAGAACGTGCCCGAGGATCAGGCGCTGGACATCATCCTGAAGAACAACGGCCTCGACAAGGTGTTCGAGAACAACGTCATCCGCATCGCCACCTCGCAAAAGCTGGCCCAGGAGGCGGCGGCCAGGAAGGCACTGATCGAGGCGCAGGAGCTCGAGGAGGAGCCGATCACTTTCACGCGCAGCCTGTCCTACGCCAAGGCCAACGACGTGACGCCGATCCTCAAGAAGATCATGTCGAAGCGCGGCGACGTGATCATGGACGCCCGGACCAACACGCTGATCATCACCGACCTGCGTCTGCGTCAGGATCCGATCAACCGGCTGATCGACGCGCTGGACGAGCAGACGCCGCAGG
>DAISWT010000061.1:0-6816 GCA_036826235.1 Acidobacteriota bacterium
GGCTCTTTCGGGTAGGGCCGGGTCGGCCGAAAAACAGGGACGGACAGCTCGGTCGCTCCCCTCGGCCAGGCGCATCGGGAGGGTCAGGATGAAAGCGTCAGTTGTGCTGGCGGGCCTCGTGTGGCCCGTCCTCGCGTTCGGCCAGCAGCTCTATACGAACGCGGACCTCGCCAAATTCGATGTTCCGGGAGCCTACACGAACGACGATCTCAGGCGCCTGCCGCCGCTCGCGGTGCAGAGCGCTCCGGCCGTTCCGACGCCGCCCTACGCGGCGCCGGCTCCGGCCGAGGGCGCCTCGTACCAGGCGAACTATGACAATCTGAAGCTGACGCGCATGGCGCTGGCGGGCGAGCTCGATTTCGAGCTGAATCGTATCGCCTTTTCGGAAGCGGCCTTCGCCGGGAACACCAGCGAGATCGAGCCGCGCCTCGGGTACCGGTCCAGGGTCTCCTCCCTCGTCCTCGAGCTGAAGAAGAGGGTGGCGTTGCTCGACCAACAGATGGATGACCTGGCCGGATTGGCGAGGCGGGCCGGGGTCGCGATCGACCCGCGGTGAGGGCCATGGTCATCTGGGGCTGAACGACGATCTGCCGGACAGCGCTCAAGCTGTCCGACTCCAAGCGCCCGAACTCAGGGGCGCTCCCTCCTCCACGGGAAAGACGCCACGGGCGGCCGCGACACCGCCCGTGGCGTCGCTTTGTTCGCCGCGCCTCACACCTCTCAGGCGACGCGCCGCTTGGCGATCTTGTCGACCGCCTCGATCAGGGACTCGAGCTGGAAGGGCTTGCTCAGGAAGCCGGCTCCGACCGAGCCGAGGTGATCGACCGTGCTCTGGCCGAACAGGATGCCGGAGATGAACAGGATCCGATCGGACAGGCCCGGATCGATCCGCTTGATTTCCTGCGCCAGGATGAAGCCGTTCATGTCGGGGAGCAGGAGATCGAGGATGATCGTCGAATAGCCGCCGTCCTTGACCCGCGCGATCGCGTCCTGGCTGTTGGTGACCGTGTCGATGGTGTAGCCGCACCCCTCGAGGGTCTCGCGGACCAGGTCGAGCACCGTCGCGTCGTCGTCTACGAGGAGGATTTTCGCCGTCGGAGGCATGTATCTCCAGGGTCGCAGGAAGCCGACCGAGTCCAATATAGGAACGCGGGACCGGAACGCAAGTCGGGCCGGTCGCGTCAAGTGTTTGGCGGCGCCGACGCTATAATCCGCCGGATGGATCGCCTGCGCCGCCTTCTACCTCTTATTATTGTCCTGGGCACGGCCACCCTCCTGCGTTTCTACGATCTCTCGGGGCTCCCGCCCGCCAACTACCGCGATGTGGCCCTCACCGCCACGGACGCACTGCGCGCCGCATCGGGACATCCGCGCCTGCACTACACGTACGATGAGGGTCTGTATTCCAACCTTCTGGCCGTCGTGTTCCTGCTTCTCGGCGCCTCCGATTGGACGGTGCGCGCGCCGGGAGCGCTATTCGGTGTCCTGACCTGCTGGGGCGTCTATCGCCTCGGACGCGCGCTGGGACGCGGGCCGGCGGCGATCTACGGGGCCGCGCTCCTGGCGGTGTCGTTCTGGCACGTCCTTCTGAGCCGCAGCGGCTTTCGCGCCATTCTGCTGCCCTGTCTCCTGGTCCACTCGGCGGCGCTACTCGTCGAAGGTCTGCGTGGCGAGGTCGGGTGGCGGCTTGCCCTGGGGGGAGCGCTGTTCGGCCTGGGTGTCCACGTCTACCCATCGATCCGCTTCGCGCCCTTGTTCCTGCCGGCCTACGTACTGGCGGAGACACGCGGCGCGGCCGGCGGCTGGCGCAAGGCGGTCGGGGGCCTTCTGCGCTTCGCCGGGGCGGCCCTCGCGGTGGCGGCCCCCATGCTCCTGCACTACATCCATCACCCCGAGCACTTCAGCTATCCGCGGCGCGTTCTCTCCGTCTTCAGCCCCAAGGTCGCGACACGCGATGTCCCGGCTTATCTCGAGCAGAATCTGGTCAAGACGGTGCTGATGTTCCACGTTCGCGGCGACGAGAACTGGCGCCATAATCTGGTCGGCGCGCCGATGCTCGACCCGCTCACCGGTGTCCTCTTCCTCCTCGGTCTCGCCCTGGTCTTTCGTCCGGAGGCGTCCGGCGGGGCTGGCGGAGCCCCGGACTCCGCCGGCGACCGGACCGGAGGCACGGCCCCGGCGGCGGCCCTCCTGCTCGGCTGGCTTGGGGTCATGCTCCTGCCGAACATTCTTTCGGTCGAGGGGGTGCCGCACGGCCTGAGAAGCTGCGGGGTCCTGCCGGCGGTCGCCCTGCTGGGAGGCATCGGCCTCGGCGGTGTCTCGCGTGGCGTCCGTGGGCGGATAGGCGGGCGCGCCGCCGGCGCCGTCGTCCTGGCGACGCTTCTGGTCATCGGAGCGTCGACCGCCCACAGGTATTTCATCAGGTGGGGCAGCGAGCCGCTCGTGGCGCGCGATCATGACGGCGCCTTCCGAGCCGCCGCCCGCGTGCTTCTCGCGTCGCCGGATGGCGTCGACCGGCTGCTGGTCGCGAACGGCAGCGGATTCCCCGCGTACGGCTACCCGGTCGAGGCCCAGGTGTATCTCTGGGAGATGCGTGATCACCCGCCGGCGGTCCTCGGCCCCAGGGACGCCGCCCGCATGGTGCTGGAGGGACGCCCCGCCCTGATCGCCTTGATCGCGAAGGACGAGCGCATCGTCCAGATCATCCGGGATCTGAATCCCGGCGCGCCGCTGTCGCAGGTGCGGGGAGCGGGCCTGTCGGACGACAGTCCGGTCTATCGGGTGAATTGACGGCCAGGACACGCATCTAGCGCGCTAGGGTGCGTCCGGGCCCGGAGAGACAGGCCCGGACCAGGACCAGGAGCTTCGCTTCGGCGTCCTCGCGGGAGGATGATTCATCGATGTCCAGGACGCTCACCTCGTCGCGGTGCTTCCTGAGATAAGAGCCCACCAGCTGCCAGTCGATGTCCACGCCCGGATCCTCTTTACCGGCGGGGAGCGGGGAGGGGAGGCCGCCGGCACCGGCCCGGCCGGGCGTCTCGGGGAAGAAAGTGCGCGCCATCAGACGGCGGGCCCGTTCCCACGGCTCGGCCCGCTCCGCGGACCCCGGCCCGATCCCGCTCACGCGCCCGACATAGCGGCCCCCGCGCAACAGATGCAGCGTGCAGGCGGGCTCGTCCCGCTCCCCGGACTGCGCGTCTTTGAGGACCACCACCAGGTTGAGGCGGGGGCCGTACGGGGCCGGACGTTCGTGCACCTCGAATTGCCGGTTGAGCCGGGGCCGGTGTTCGGCGATCAACGCGGCCTCGAGGAGCGCCGCCTCGAGCTCGGACGCGACCGGCTCGAACCGCAGCGAGTGCGTCTCGGCGAGGACCGCCAGGCCCTTGGCGGTGCCGCGCGCCGAGGGCGTGAAATAGGAGCCCACGCGTGAGCGGAGATTCTTCGCCTTGCCGACGTAGATCACATCGCCGCGCCGGTCCAGAAAACGGTACACCCCGGGCCCGGCGGGCAGGGCCTTGAGATCGTCCGGACCGAAGGCGTACGCCGAAAGATCGAGAGGGGCGGCCGGCATGTCCTGGTATTCGAGAAGCGCGTCCACGGAGTCGATGCCCCGCTCCAGGAGGAGCGGCACCAGCCTGAGGAACGACTCGGCGACGATCCGGACGCGCCCCCGGCAATCGTCGGGGCCGCGAGTCTCGATGCCGAGCGCCGAGGCGAGATCGCTCGCCGCGTGGCTGGTTTTGAGCCCCAGAAGAAGATGACCGAGCTTCGCGGCGGAGATCACCTGCGTCTCGAAGACGACGCCCCGTTCGGCGCACAGCCGGCGGATCGGCTCGAGCTCGCGCGTCACGCGGTGGCAGACGACCGGCAGATCGCCGATCGTCTCCACGAGATCCTCCAGGTCGTCGCGCGACAGCCCGCCCTCGGGGGGCGCGTCGGCCGGCGGGCCGTCGTCGTCCGCGTCCCGGGCGGGGAGGTGCTCCTCCTGACAGTCTTCACCGGCCAGGACGGGGAGCAGGCTGACGGTGCGCACGGGCCCGCTCCCCCCCGGCCCCGTCCCTTCGGACGCCAGCGCCACGAAATCGCGCAGGCCGGTCGCGCCGGCTGGCCGGGGCGCCGGGACGGGTCCCGTCGCGGCGCCGTCCTCGATACCGGCTGCGGGAGCCGCCCCGGGCGCGCGAGGCGCGCTCTTCGTCAGCGACCAGCCTTCGTCCGGGCGGTGCTCGATGCCGGGCACGGTGGCAAGGAACGGAGTCAGCAGGCGCCGGCAGGTCTCCTCGTCGCCCCGCTCAATGCGCAGGAACCTCTGGGCGAGGGCGCGGCTGGTCTCGGGGCGTCCGAGGGCGCGCAGGTGCGCGACGATCTCCCTCTGGATGGCGGGGGTCTTCATCATGGGATCACTTGGGCGGCGTCACCGGGGCGGGCAGCCGGATTATACGCCGGAGGCGGCGGTCGCCTCCTCCCCGTCGCCGATCAGCGCCAGGACACCGGTGTAGGTGAACAGGCGGTTCTGCCCGCGCAGCGGCGCGATCTCGGCGTTGCCAAAGAAGCCCGCGATCGGGAGATCGCCGAGCGCCGCGGAGATGTACGCGGTGTCGATGCCCGGCATGCCATACAGGGACGTGCCGCGCCCCGCGCAGTTGAAATAGAAACCGAAGCGGCAGGTCCCGGACACGCTCGCGGGGGCGACGCGCTTCAGCATCGCCTTGAGGTCGTCCCGCGCCGCCTGCGCATCCCGCAGGACGAACTGCAGCGGCTGGTTCGCGCGCACCGCGGCCGCCACGATCAGCGCGCCGCGGGTCTCATCCACCCCGACGAGGTGCCGGACCAGGTACTCCCCGGGGGCGATCGTGTCCAGGTTCGGATCAGGCGGCAGGCCGACGAACAGGTGTCCTCCGAGTCGTTCCAGCGAGTCCGCGAGGGGAGGGGGCAGGCGCGAGCGCAGGACCTCCAGCGCGGGACGGCCGTCGATCTCCAGGATGACGTTGCCATCGCCCCCGGTGATGCGGGCCTGCGCTCCAAGGGGCTGGCAGCCTTGTGTCACGCCGATGGTGCGGCGCAGATCACCCGACAGGTGCAGACCGGCCACGGCCCGGCTGGCCACGTTGCGACCGTAGAACTGGAAGGTTCCCCTCAGGGCCGAGTCGCCCGAGGCCGCGGCCCCGATCGCCTCGAACCCCGGGGCGGCGCGGCCGAGCTCGTGCAGAAGGTGATCGGGCGGGACGGCCAGGGGATCGGGAAGGAGGACCAGAAGACCCGCGGGATGACCTGCGAGCTGGCGCGCGATGTCGCCGGCGGCGGCCCGCGGCTCGCCGTCGCCGATCGAGGCATACAGAGTGTTCCCCCGGAGGCTATCCGAGCGCACCGACAGGACGACGACTCCGGGGCGCGCCTCGATTTCCTCGGAGCCGGTCAGCACCCCGGCGGCGCTGCACCCGGCGATGAGATCAGTGCCCAGGGTCTTCTGGATCGCCGCGAGCATCTCGGCGAAATGGGGCCGGTGGGCGGTGGTGATGAACACCAGACCCCAGTCGGCGCGCCCGGCGCCGCTTTTCTCCAGGGCCTGCCGCGCGGCGGCGCGCGCCGCCGCAACAGCCTCCGATTCAGTCGAGAGCCCGACGCCGGCATCCGTCGCCACGGGCGGAAATCTATCATGGGTGCGCCAGCTCTTCGAAATCGGGGTCCCCGTGCAGTGGCTTGAATTCATCGGCTTCGACGATCCAGGCGCGCGCCGCCGGATCCTTGGCAATGGCCGAGCGCAGCAGGGCCAGGGCCTCCTTCCTGCGGGCGGCTGCCGCTTCGACGCGCGCCAGGCAGATGTCGAACCAGGCGATTCCCGGGAAGTCCCTGCGGGCATCTTCGGCAACTTCGTGAGCCCGCTCCCGGTCACCGCTCTGCATCAGGAAGAGGAAGTAGGAGATCCGCAGGCGTGGGTCGCCGCGGTCGGCGGCCAGGAGTTGTCGGAACTGGGCGTCGGCATCGTCCTTCAGCGACTGACCGGCGAGAGCTTCGGCCAGGTTCAGGCGCGCGACTTCCAGGCCCGGTACCAGGTCCAGGGCCGCGCGTGCCTCCGTCGCGGCTTCGGCAGGGCGATCGAGGCGCAGGAGAATCCGGCTGGCGTTCACATGCGCCTCCGGGTAGGACGGATTGAGGTCCAGCGCGGAACGCGTGAATCGCAGCGCCTCGTCGAGGCCCTGCTTGTCCGACGCCGTGAGCATCAAGGCGAGGCCGAGGTTGAATCGTGTCTCGGCACTGCGGTCGTCGATCGCCACCGCGCGCCGCAGTGCCGGGACGGCCGCCTGCGGGTCGCTCCTGTCCAGACAAGCGACTCCCAGGCTTCCGTAGGCGAAGGCGTAATGGGGGAACCGTTCCGTCCAGGATGTGGTGAGCGTCACACCATCGCGCCAGATCCCAGCCTGTCGCACGGACAACGTCATGAGAAGCACGGCGACCGGGGCAGCCAATAAACCCCATCTCCGCGCGCGGCCCGGCGGGTGCGCTCCTGCCGCGCCGGGGCGCGTGAGCCTCGTGAGAACTTCGCCGCATGCCAGACTCAGGCCGGCGAGAGGCAGGTAGAGGAAATTCAGAGCATAGATCGATGCGATCGGTACCAGCAGGTTGGAGGCGGGCAGGAACGCGGCGAGAGAGAACCCCAGAGGCAGGGCGACGGGATGACGTCGCAACCAGAGGACGAGGACGCCCACAACGGCGATCAGCAATCCCGATCCCGCGAACAAGGCCCCGGCGTCGAAATGGGGCGGCGCCGCGTAGTCGGTCGGGTCCGAGAATCCGACCGGCACCATCAGATAGAAAAGG
>DAISWT010000061.1:6826-10983 GCA_036826235.1 Acidobacteriota bacterium
AATCGGAGAGCGTCGTAGAGCCGGCCAGGAAAGGGCACCCCGGCGAGGGGGTTCACGAATGGGTCCATGCTTTCCCAGCGCATGACCAGCCGCACGCCCGCAAGCCTGCGCAGCCCGAATGATGCGGCGACGGCGAACAGGCAGGCGAGCATCGTCGGCGCATCCGTGCGCGACGCGGCCGCGCTCCCCAGGTCGCCGCCGCGCCTCGTCATGCGCCGCAGCCCCAGCGCGGGGACCACCAGGAAGGCCAGCGCCGATTCTTTCGATAACAGCGCACCGAGGGAAAACAGCGCCACAGTCAGCGCCCTTCTCCAGGTACCTCGCGTGGAATCGGCCACCTCGCCCTGGCGACGGGCATAGACCGACCAGGCCAGCAGGACAAACAGGGCGGGCAGCAGATCGACCCGTGCCACGATCGAGGCGACCGCCCACGACGCCGCCGGGTGGATCGCCATGATCGCCCCCGCGGCGACCGCGGCCCATGGTGCGGCGCCGAGCCGTCGCGACAACGCGGCCACGAGCGAGGCGTTCACGGCGTGCAGGAGAACGTTGACCAGGTGAAACCCGAACGGTCCCCAACCGAGAACCCGGCCGTTCAGGGCGAAACTGGCATTGACCAGGGGACGATAGTAGGTCTCCGCCGCCAAAGCGCCGTACCAGAAATGATGGGCGAAGGCGAGCAGCGGGCTCCAGGGGTCGCGCACGAAGGCGTTGTCGGCGATCAGGTGCTTGTCGTCGAGGACGAAACCGAACCAGAGCGTCGGGAGGTAGAGCCCCGCCGCCAGTGCCGCCACGGCGACGCAGGGGGCGTAGCGCCAGCGCTTCACGAACCGTCATACTAGCATGCGCGTTCAGGCGGCCCGCTCCGGCCCGATATAATGCGCCGGGAACCCCTTGGGACGTTGCAAGGAGCCTTGTCATGGGGAGCGGGGGCGTCGAGGTGACATCCGTCGAACAACGTCGGGTGCCTGGACCCGGTTTGTACGGTTTGGGTCTGATCATGGCCTCGGCGCTGTGCTACTCGATGCTTTCCATCCTGGGCAAGATCGCCCTCGCCATCGGCTTGCCGCTGCTGCCACTGCTCGCGACCCGATTCACCCTGGGTGCGGTCATCCTGTGGGCCTGGGTCCTGCTGGCCGCGGGGTCACGCAGGGCCATGGGCCGGATATACCGCGCGCGGGTCCTGGGCCTGATAGCCTGGGGAGCGATCGGCTTCTCGGGCCAGTCGGTGCTGTTCTTCCTGGCTCTGGAGCGCATCTCAGCCAGCCTCACCGAGGTGCTTCTGTACACCTGCCCGGCCTTCCTCGCCCTGATGCTGTGGGGCATCACGCGCCGGCGACCGAAGGGATCGCGCTTGCTGGCGATCACCCTGGCGCTCGGGGGCACCTGGCTGTGCGCCGGACCTATCGAAGGCGTGACCGACCTGCGGGGCGCCGCGCTGGCGACTCTGTCGGGCTTCTGGTACGCCGCCTTTCTGATCTGGATGCACCGCCTGACGCCCGGGATCCCCGGCGCGGTATCGGGAGCCTACATCATCACGGGAGCCGCGCTGGTCTTCTCCTTCGCGAGCCTGCTCTCGGGAGACGGGTTTCTCGTTCCACGCAGCCCGGTGGCCTGGGGGACGGTCCTCGGCATCGTCCTGTCGGCGACCGTGTTCGGCTTCGTCCTGTTCGTGGCGGGGTTGAAGCAGGTCGGACCGCAGGTCGCGTCAATCGTGAGCACCTTCGAGCCGCTCGGGACCCTGCTCCTGGCGGCGATGTTCCTCGGCGAGAGACTCGAGAGCGCGCAATGGGTCGGCGCGGCGCTCATCATCGGCGCGGCGTTCGTCCTTGCCGCCACGTCGGAGCAGACCGACCTAATCGGTCCTGCGGACTCGCCGCTCCCGGCCCTGCCTGGCAGGGCGACCGATTGAATGGAGGGCTCCCCGCCGGGGCGCTACAATGCCCGGGGTATTCGCCGCGGCATTGCGCGGCGAAGGGGTGGCTGCGATAAAATGACCGGCACCGCGTCAGCTGTTTCACATTTCGGGACGGTGGCCATGCGACCGGAGATACGCGACCTCGTGCGACAACGCCTGGTGATCTACGACGGGGGCATGGGGACCATGCTGTTCGCGGCGGGTCTGGTGGACGGCGAATCGCCCGAGCCGTGGAACTGGGAGAAGCCGGACGTGGTGCGCGAGGTCTACCGCTCCTACTACCAGGCGGGGTCCGATGTGGTGCAGACCAACACGTTCGGCGGCACACCGATCAAGCTGTCGGAGCGGGACCTGCAGGAGCGCACCTACGACGCCAATGTTCTCGCCGCCAAGGCGCTGAAGGAGGTCTGTCCCCAGGACGGTTACGTGGCGGGGGACGTCGGCCCGACCGGCAAGTTCATGAAGCCGATGGGGGAGTACACGCGCGAGGAGTTCGACGCCACGTTCGAGGCCCAGATGCAGGGGCTGGCGGACGGCGGCGTCGACCTGATCTCGATCGAGACGATGTACTCGCTCGAGGAGGCGCTGTGCGCTCTGCGGGCCGCCCGGAAGATCGCCAAGCTGCCGGTGTCGGTCTGCATGACGTTCGACCGGAACCCGCGCGGCTTCTTCACCCTCATGGGGGAAACGGTGCCGCACTGCCTGCGCGTGCTGCAGGACAGCGGGGCCGACATCGTGGGCAGCAACTGCTCGCACGGCAGCCCGGTGTTCATCGACCTGGCGCGCCTCCTGCGCGACAGCACCGACCTGCCGGTGATCGTGCAGCCGAACCGCGGCAAGCCGATCCTGGAGAAGGAGTCGATGGTCTACAAGCAGACGGTGCAGGAGTTCGTGGCCGACGCCCGGATCATCGCCGGCATCGGGGTGAACGTCATCGGCGGCTGCTGCGGCACGACCCCGGAGTTCATCGGCGGCCTGCGCCAGGCGCTCCGGCCGCGCGGCGGCGCGGCGCCCGAGGAGGACGCGTCGTGAGTCTCGTGCCGACCTTCAGGCCCCGTGTTCAGATGCTGTCGCAGGAGATGATCGACCGGATCATCGACGAGGCGTTCGACGTCCTGGGCACCATCGGTCTGCAGTTCGAGCACCCGAAGGCCCTGGCGCTGCTGGGGGAGCACGGGCAGCGGATCGACCGGGCGGCGGAGCGCGCCTATCTGAGCCGCGACTTCGTGGAGAGGGCGATCCAGTCGGCGCCGAAGCGATTCTCGATCTGGAACATCACCGGCGACAGGTCGATCGAGGTGGGCGGCGACAACGTCACCTACGATCCGGGCTCGGCGGCGATCAAGATGCTCGAGGTCGATGGCAAGGTGCGGCCGTCGACCTCGGCGGATTACATCCGGCTGGCGCGGCTGGTGCACCAGCTGCAGAACATCCGGGCGTCGTCCACCTCGCTCGTCCCCTCCGACGTGCCGATCGAGGTGTCGGACTTCTACCGTCTGTACCTGGCGGTGCAGAACTGCGACAAGCCCGTCGTGACCGGTCTGTTCCGGGAGGAGTCCTTCCCGGCGACGCTGGAGATCATGACCATCGTGCGCGGCTCGGAGAAGGAGGCGGTCGAGAAGCCGATGGCGATCTTCGACGCCTGCCCGTCCTCGCCACTGCGCTGGAGCGTCCTGACCTCCGAGAGCATCATGCAGTGCGCCCGGCACGGTCTGCCGTCCGAGATCATCTCGGTGCCGCTGACCGGCGCCACCGGGCCGGTCACCATCTCCGGGACGCTGGTCGTCCACACCGCCGAGAACCTCGCCGGCATCGCCCTGGCGCAGGCGGTGCGCCCCGGCGCCCCGGTCGTTTACGGGGGCGCGCCCTGCATCATGGACATGCGCGCCGGTCAGACGCCGTTCGGCTCGCTCGAGACCTACATGATCGACTGCGCCTACGCCCAGATCGGCAAGACTTTCGGATTTCCGATCCACTCCTACATGGGTCTTTCCGACTCGAAGCTGGTCGACTCGCAGGCCGGCAGCGAGACCGCCATGGGCGTCATCCTCGCGGCGCTGGCGGGCGTGAACATCGTCTCGGGCGTCGGCATCCTCGACTTCATCACCTGCCAGAGCCTGGAGAAGCTGGTGATCGACAACGAGCTGTGCGGCATGGCCTACCGGCTCATCGACGGCATCCGGCACCGCCACGAGAAGATGGCGATCGATTTCCTGCCGGAGGCGGTCAAGGCCGGCCA
>DAISWT010000062.1:0-10886 GCA_036826235.1 Acidobacteriota bacterium
TCTCGGGCACTCCCGCTATCTGCTGCGTTTCGCCACCTCGGGCAAAGACAACCTGCTCCTGTCCGTACGGCCCGACCTGCCGCGATTCCATCTCCTGGGGGCGACCCGCGTCGCCGAGCACCCGCACGATCGTTTCGCGGCCTGGCTGGACGGCGAGCTGACCGGGGCGGTACTGCTCGCCCTGGAGAAGCGGCCCTGGGACCGGGTCATCGAGATGCGGTTCCGTCTTCCGCGCAGGGAAGACGGCGGCGGAGTCGGGCGGAAGCTCATGATCGAGCTCCTCGGCCGCTCTTCGAACCTGATCCTGCTCGGTCCGGGCGACGTCATTCTCGGTCACTGCAGGGACCTCCGGGCGGAGCTCCGAACGTCGGCTGCGGTTGAGCCGTACCGGCCGCCTCCAGGCCGGGAGGCGTTCGCCGCGGTTCCTGTCGGCCCGGAGGCGTTGCCCATCGTGCGTGACCGGTTCGGCGGCGCAGCCGAATTCCTGGCGCAGGTCAGCCCGATGTTCGCCCGCGATTTGGCTGCGGCGGGAGCACAACCCGGGGACGCCGATCGCCGGCTGGAGCAGATTCTCCGGGCCGCGACAACGGGCGACTGGTCCCCGGTGGTCTATTCCGCCCGTCCCCTCGACGACCTGAGGGAGGGGGATCTCCCAGACAGGGACGTTCTCCTGGTCAGCCCGCTGCCGCTCCTCTGTCCGCCGCGGGTCGGGGCCGGAGACCGGGAACGGATCCTCGTGGCGACATCGTTTCGAAGCGCCAGCGAGGCGGCCGCCAACGGGCTCGGTCTGCTGGAGCGGCTGCGCGATTTCAGGGACCTCAGGGACCACCACGTGGCCATCGTCCGCCGGGAGATCGGGCGACTGAAGACTCTCCAGGGGAAGCTGGAAAGCGAGCTGGAGAAGGCGCGCGGCAGCGATCGACTGCGACGGGAGGGCGAAGCGCTGCTGGCGGGGCTCAAATCGGCGCGCCTTGAAGGGGCGAACGCCGTCGTGCCCGATCCTTATGATCCGGCGGGTCCACCCATGACCGTGCCGATCGACCCGGCGTTGCCGCTGCACGAGAGCGCCCGCTTGCTGTTCGAGCGCTACAAGAAGGGCAAGCGCGGGATGGTGACGATCGAGCAGCGGCTTCTGGCGGTGCGCTCGCGGCTCGCCGAGTGGGCCGCGCTGGAGAGGCCGGCAGCGGAGGTCGGCACGCCGGACGATCTCGATCGCCTGCGCGAAGAGATGGCGCGCCTGGGGCTCGTCCACGCCTCGCGGCCCGCGAAGCGCGCCGTGCCGGAGCGCCCCAGGGAAGCGCCGGCTCGCGTCCGTCGCTACACCAGCCCCGACGGACTGACCATCCTGGTCGGCAAGAGCGGAGATGAGAACGACGCGCTCACCTTCCGGGTGGCTTCGCCCTCGGACTTCTGGCTGCACGCCGCAGGCCGCCCCGGCGCCCACGTCGTCGTGCGCAATCCCAAACGCATGACGATGCTCCCCGAACGGAGCCTGCGCGTGGCGGCGGAGATCGCCGCCTTCCACAGCGGGGCGCGCCAGGAATCGAGGGTCGACGTCCACTATACGCAGCGCAAGCACGTGCGCAAGAAGAAGGGGATGCCGAGCGGCCAGGTCCTGCTGCGCCGCTTCCGGACGATCCAGGTGACGCCGCGGCTGCCGGCCTCCACCATCGAAGAGGTCTGAGCCTCGTCATGACAGAAGGCCCTCCCGGGCCAGGTCATCGGGTGACAGGATGCCGTCATGCAGGGCCGTCGCCAGAAGAGCCCCCTGGAATGAGGCGTCGCGCAGGAAGAGGAGGTCGTCGATCGAGGCAATCCCCCCGCCTGCGAGCAGCTCGAGGTCCGGCGCGGCGCGCCGCAGACGTTGCAGGCGCTCGCGCGGCAGACCGGCGGCGCTCCCCACCTGATCGAGAAGAAGCAGAATGGCGGTGCGCACACCGCGTCGCCGAGCCTGCCGCAGGATCTCCTCCTCGCTCAACGGCGCGACGAGCGGCGAGCGACTGACCACGCCGCCGGCGTGCAGGTCCAGGCTGAGGATCGGTCTCGGCGCGGTCGCGGGCCGCTGCACGGAACGCAGGCTCTCGATCGAGCGCAGCGTCTCCGTCCCGATGACCGGAGCGATACGGCCGTTCCGGCACAAGCCGATCCCCGAGGTCGCGCCGGTCAGTCCCCCGTCCCAGAGAAGGCGGATCCTCGGAACGGTTTCGAGCAGCCGGAACAACAGCGCGTCGTTCTCTCCGCGCCCCTCGATCCGATCGAGGTCGGCGACGTAGACCGTGCCGATGCCCAGGACGTCCCGGTACGCCACGAGGAGGGCGCGCGGGTCTGAGAGATCCCCACCACGCGGCCCCGCGAGACGGCTCTTGACCGGGACGTACCGGTGGCGCTCGCCCGAGCGCCCGCGAACCGCCCGCCCGCGGCGCAGATCGATCACTGGTATAATCCGCACCCCATCACCTCCTGCCGGTCAGGCCCATCGCGCCGGCGGCGCCGGAGTGTCGCGGAGAGATTGTCCCATGAAGATCGCCGTCATCGAGCATTTCACGTCGCTGCCTCCCGGAGCCGCCCGTGCCGACCTGGTCGCCCAGGGACGCGCCATGCTCGAAGCCTGCGCGGCGGATCTGACTCGGCGCCCCGGCATCGAGGTGGTGATCGCCGGGACGAGACGCGCTTTCGCCGCGGCGCTGCGCCACTGCGCCGCGGCACTGGTCATCGCGCCCGAGGAGGACGGGATCCTCGCCGGTCTCTGTGCCGCGGTGGAGCGCCGCGGTCGCCTGCTGATCGGCTCCGCCTCAGCGTCGGTGCGGCTGGCGGCCGACAAGCTGAGGACCGCCCGCTGCCTTGCCGCGGCGGGCGTGCCGACGCCGAACAGCGAGGCCATGCCCTTCACCGATGCGCCGCGGCGCCTGCGTGCCAGGAGGCTCCCCTTCGTCCTCAAACCGCGGGACGGGTGCGGCGGCCGGGGCGTGGTCGTCGTGCGCCGCATCCGGGACATCGATCGAGGCCTCGAGGTCGTGCGCGGCGCGACCCACCGGGCCGACTTCCTGGCGCAGGATCTCGTCGCTGGGGAAGCGGCGAGCGTTTCGCTCATCGTCGGATCCCGGGTCGTCGACCTGGGGCTCAACAGCCAGCGGATGCGCCGGCGCCCGGCGATCGAGTATCTCGGCGGGGAGACGGACTGGGGGCATGCCAGGGCGGGTGAGGGCATCGCCTCCGCCCGAGCGGCGGTCGCCGCCCTCGCGACCGCCGGAGCGCCGCTCTGCGGCTACGTCGGAGTCGATCTGCTCCTCGGGCCGGGCGGCGTGAGCGTGATCGAAGTGAACCCGCGCCTCACGACGTCGTACATCGGACTGCGGCTGTCGGTCCGGGAGAATCTCGCCGGACTGATCCTGGACGCTGCGATGGGCGGCCCGCTGCCTGAGCGCGTCACGCGCGTGGCGCGCTGCCGATTCCTCGCCGACGGATCGGCGATCATCCTTGCGGGGCGGCCGGCGCCCCGGACACGCGCCGCGCGGCGACCGCGGGCCCCGGAACGGGACAGATGGCGGACTACTTCGGCTGGGACATCGGCGGCGTCCATCTGAAGGCGGCGCGGCTGAGCGCCGCTTCAGGACGCGCGTCGCTGGCGACGCGCATCCTGGGGTTCGAGATCTGGAGGGCCCCGGCCGCCCTCGCCGCCAGGCTGGGCTCACTCCGCGACGCGCGGTCCGGCCCGCACGCCGTGACGATGACGGCCGAGCTGTCGGACGTCTTCCCGACCCGGGCCGAAGGCGTGCGGACGATCCTGGGCGCCTGCGCCGAGGTGCTGCCGGGCCCTCCCCGGGTCCTCAATCTGCGCGGCCGGCTCGTGACGCTCGATGAGGCGCTCGAACGACCGCTGGAGGCCGCGGCCGCCAACTGGATGGCGTCAGCCAGGCTGGTCGCCCTGGCCAGGCGGGAGGCCCTCCTCATCGACATCGGCAGCACGACCACGGACATCGTCCCGGTGCGCGACGGGGAGCCGCGACCCGCCGGCCGAACCGACACGGAGCGCCTGATGGTGGGAGAGCTGGTGTACACGGGCGTGCTGCGCACGCCACCGGCCAGTCTGGTGGACAGGGTCCCGCTCGGCGGAGGATGGTGCCGTGTCTGTCCCGAGCACTTCACCGTGATGGGTGACGTGTACCGGGTCCTCGGCGCGATGACGGAGGAGGAGTACACGGTGCCGACGCCGGACGGGCGCGGCCGGGGCCGCAACGAGTCGATGACCCGCCTGGCGCGACTGGTGGGCGCCGACCCGGCAACCATCGGCCCCACCGCCGTCGAGAGAATGGCTGATTTCCTGTGCGAGCGCCAGGTCGATCAGGTTGCCCGGGCGATCGACCAGGTGCAAGCCCTCTGGCCCGGCGATCCTCCGTCGGACGCCATCGTGGCGGGTGCCGGGGCGTTCCTGGCCGACTCCGCAGCGCGGCGTGCGGGTCTGACGCCGGTCCGGCTCGATACTCTGTTCCCCGGGATCGGCGGAGACCAGTGGAGTCGGGCTGCGCCGAGCGCCGCGCTCGCGGTGCTGCTGGCTGCGGAAACCGGGGACTATCGTTTCACGAGTTGAGGTTCGTCTTCCGGCTCCGCCGCCCTGGTTCTTGACACCGTCCTGATTTCGACGTAGGAAGGGGACAATTCAGCCATCGTCTTTCATGAGGCCGCGACCCGGGGGGGGTAGCCGATCATGAGGGTGGTTCTTCCGTCCCATCACGCCGTCGTCCCTTCGAGATCCTTCTAGCGCATGCGGCGGCGTCGGCCGTTCCGCTGGGACCTCCTACTCAAGGTCGGCGGGAGCCTGGGCCGGGGCGCGGATCTGCGTCCTCTGATGCAGCGGATCGCTCTTCTGGCGCGCCGCCGGCGCCTGCTTGTCCTGCCCGGCGGCGGCGCGTTCGCCGACCTGGTGCGGGCGCAGACGGCACGGCAGCGACTCGATGAGAAGACGGCGCACCACATGGCGCTTCTGGCCATGGATCAGTACGGTCTCCTCCTTTCGTCTCTGACGCGCCGCTCCACTGCCGTCGACAACCTGCGGGCGGCCGAGCTGGTCGCCGAGGCCGGGCGGGTGCCGGTCCTCCTCGCTTCCTCCTGGATCCAGCGCGAGACTTCCCTTGAGCGTTCCGTCCGGCTGACCTCCGACTCGATCGCCGCGTTCATCGCGGGGCGGCTGATGGCCGCGAACCTGGTTCTGCTCAAGAGCGTGGCGCGGAGAGCAGGACGGATCCCGGACCGTGCCGCGGCGGGAGCGCTGGCGAGGCGCGGGGTCGTCGATCCGCTGTTCTCTCGGATGCTTCCCAGCCGGACGGCCGTGTGGATCCTGCGCGGTCACCGTCTTTCCGATCTCGACCGCTTCATGCCGCCGATCCACCGCGCAACCGGGCGGGGCCGGATCGCCGGCGGGTGGTCCGGACCGGCGGCCCGACTCGGCCGCTCAGAGCGTCGAGAAACGATCTGAGCCGGAGCGGCTCGAGCCGGCCGTTGCGTCCCCCGGTGCACAGCGCGCCGCGCACGCCGACGACGTCCGGTGCCAGTTCGCGCAACCGGGGAACGTGCACCATGGCGATCGAGCCGGCGAGGCCGCAGAGGAGCCCGAGGGCCCGGCACTCGGCGATGAAGCCGGCGAGGTCGCGCGCCTCGAGGTGTTCAAACAGGCTCCGGCCGTCCTTGCGGGCCGTGTCGATCAGGCAGCCGTGCGCCCCGGCGAGCGCGGCGACTGCCGGCAGATGACGCGGTGGCAGCGCGCCGATGACCGCGGCGTCGGCGTAAGCGGCGGCGATGACGCGCGCGGCCGGCGCGGTGTCGCGCGCGGCCGCCACCACCTCCGCCAGGAACACGCGCGCCTCCTCCTCCGAGCGCACTCCGAGCAGTCCGACCTTCAGGTAGTCGACGCCGCAGGCCGCGGCGCCCGCCGCGGCCAGCGCGAAGGTGCCGGGCAGATTGGGCGCGTCGCCGAGGGCGGCGCTCACGGCCGGACGAGGCGCGATGTGGGCGTCGCGCGTTCCGCGACCGGACGCGCGGGCCACGGCGGAGTCGCGCATCGTCACGACGGCGCGCAACACGGCGGGGGGGCAGGCGCCCAGCGATCCCTCGCGCGGCTGCTTGACGTCGAGGATGTCGGTTCCCGCGCGCAGCGCCACGACGGCCTCGTCGGGGCCGGTGACGCTCGTCAGGAGGAGCGGTGCGGATCGATTCGGCGGCAAGTTTGACCCCGGATGTGGGGTATGCTAAATACGTTCTTCGCTCCAGCTTATATCGTGAAACGCCGGGCAACGGAAACATCGACCGGGAGCCGCGGTTCGCCTTCGGGCCGGCCCACTCGCGCCTCCCATTGTAAGGAGGAAGCCGCATGAAGGACATCCTGATCGGTGAATCGCTGATAGGGGACGGGAACGAGGTCGCGCACATCGATCTCCTGATCGGGCCGAAGAACGGACCGGTCGGTCACGCCTTCGCCAACGCCCTGGTCAGCCAGAACCAGGGACACACGGCCCTCCTCGCCGTCCTCGAGCCGAACCTGATCCCGAAGCCGGCGACGATGATGATGAACAAGGTCACCATCAAGGGCGCGAGCCAGGCGGTGCTGATGTTCGGGCCGGCGCAGGCGGCGGTCGCCAAGGCGGTGGCGGATTCGGTGGCCGACAACATCATTCCGCAGGCGGAGGCGGAGAACCTGGTGGTCATCGTCGGCGTGTTCATCCACTGGGAGGCGGCCGACAAGAAGAAAATCTACGACTACAACTACCGCGCCACCAAGGAAGCGATCGCCCGCGCCATGAAGGGCGAGCCGAGCGTCAAGTCGGTGATCGCGGGCAAGGACAAGGCGAAGCACCCCTTCGCCTGAGGCAGGGAACCTCACGGCACGGTGGAAAGGAAGCGCCTGCTGTATCTGGTGTCGTCGGATCCGCTCGTCAGCCCGTTCGACGTCAACATGGCTTATGACGCGGGCTTCGACGCGGTGATCCCGTACGCCTCGATCGACGCGTCGATGGTGCCCGGCCTCGTGCAGGACATCATGTTCTCGCGCGGCGCCAAGGGAGCGCGCTTCTCATCCCTGTTCTTCTCCAGCTCCAGAGTCGCCGTCGCCGAGACGATGCTCAAGGCGGCGCGCGGGAGTCTCTTTGCGCCCTTTCTCCTCGGGCTGATGGTCGACCCGAAGGGGGGATACACGACCGCGGCGGCGCTCTGGGCGCGGGTCGCCGCGCTCGGCCGGGCCCGCGGCGTCGGCCAGCCGGGCCGCCTCAGGGTCGTGGTGGCGGCCGGGACCGGAGCGGTGGGACGGGCGGCCGCGGCGATCGCCGGCCGCGATGGAGCCGCCGTCACCCTCACCTCGCGCCATCTGGCCTCGGCCGCGGAGGCCGCGGAGGAGATCGCGGCGCTGTTCGGGGTGACCGTTGCGCCGCGTGCCGCGCCCGATGAGAAGGAGCTGTCGGTCCTCGCGGCCGGGGCCGACGTCGTCCTGGCGACCGGGGCCGCCGGGGTCCAGCTCCTGTCCCGCGCCGCGATCGCGACCCTCAAGGGCCCAAAGGTGATCGCCGACGTCAACGCGGTGCCGCCGCACGGTCTCGAGGCCGTCAGGCCGCAGGACAGCGGCACGGAGGTCACACCGGGGATCTTCGCTCTCGGGGCGATGGCGATCGGCGATCTGAAGTTCAAGATCGAGTCGGCGCTCCTGAAGGATCTCCTGACCGCCGAAACGCCGCCGGTCATCGACCTCGAGGCGGCGCGCCGTCGCGCCCTCGATCTCCTGGAGACGACATCGACCTGACGCGGAACCCCCGAGGCGCCGGAGACCGTCTGCTCCTGCTGGGCGTCAGCGTGCGCGCCCTGGCCGCATCGGCGGCGCGCAGCGCGCTGGCGGCGACACGTTTCCCGGGCGGCATCGTGGCCCTCGACTACTTCGGCGACGCCGACCTCCTGGCCCTACCGTCCCGCCGTCCATTCCGCGCCCTGTCGCTGTCACGGGACCTGGCTCGCCCGCGGAGCGTCGCGGCGCTCGCGCGCGCCGCCCTCGATCTCGAGTGGCAGGCGCTGGTCTATTCTGGGGGTCTCGAGAACGGGCCGGGGCTCCTGGGGCGGCTGGAGCGCCGCGGCGCGGTCCTGGGAAACGGCCGGCGGGAGATCGATGGCGTGCGCGACCCATCGGTCTTCTTCGAGTTTCTGTCCCGGGAAGGTCTGCCCCATCCCCGCACTTGGTGCGGGGCGGGCACGCCGGCGTTCGCGGGTCGTACGCGCTGCCTCTGGAAGGGAGCCCGTTCGGGCGGCGGGACGAGGGTGAGACCGGCCATGCCCGGCGAGACGCGACCGCGCGGCCATTATCTTCAGGAATTGATTGCGGGACCGCCCGGCTCGGTCGCGTTCGTGGCCGCCGGGACCCGGGCCGTCCTGCTGGGAGCGACCGAGCAGCTTTCCGGTTTCCGCGAGCTCGGGGGAAGCGGCTACCGGTACGGCGGGAACATCGCGGGCCCGCCGCGCCTCCTCCTCTCCGTCGGGGCCCTTGCGGTTCTCCGCCGGGCCGCCTCATCCATCACGCGGCAGTTCGGGCTGCGCGGGCTCAACGGCCTGGATTTCGTCCTCTCGTCCGGCACCCCGCACCCGATCGAGGTCAACCCCCGCTACACCGCGTCGATGGAGCTCCTGGAGGAGATGTCGGGCCGGAACTTCGTCGATCTCCACCTCGAGGCGATCACGGACGGTCGACTGCCCGCCGAACCGCTCGAGCCATGGGACGGGGCCTCCGGCCGGCCCGGGTCGGGCGCCCGCTTCCTGGCCAAGGGAATTCTCTACGCGGACCAGCGGGTGCAGAGCGTCGACCCCGAGCTCCTCGCCCGCAGCGGCTGCCGCGATCTGCCGGCGGCGGGCGAGATCATCGAGACGGGTCATCCGATCTGCACGCTCATGACCGATGCGTCCTCGCCCTCGGAATGCCGGCGGATCCTCGCCGGGCGAGCCGGGCAGGTCCGACGGCTCCTGCGGCCCTGTTGCGAGCAGCCGCGTGTGCTAAGATCTCTCGAAAGGAATAACTCCGAGGGACGTCCTGCATGATTCAACCATGGCAGGTGGTCGGTCTGGTTCTCCTGGCGATCCTCGTGGGAGCCGGAGTTCCCGCCCTGGTCCAGCTTCGCAGGACGCTCCGAAGCGCGCAGACATTCCTCGACTCGACCGGGAAGCGGCTCGATCGCACGCTCGATGAAGTGACGGATGCGGCGGCGCGAATCAATCGGCTGGGCAAGAGCCTCGAGAAAGACGCAGAGGGCCTGCGGGTGTTCACCGACGCGGCCGCCGGGCTGGGTCGCTCCCTCAAGCAGGCGCAGGAATCCATTCGCCTGGTGACGGTCGTGGGAAGCGCCGTCGGGCCGGCGCTGGTCGCCGGCCTGCGCGAGCTGTTTTCGACGCCGGAGCACGACCGATCAGGGTCGATCTCTCCTGTCGCGACCGAATCCGAGGCGCCGGCCGCGCGTGGCGCCGAGCACGAGCCCGGGACGCGGCCACGGCACGACGCATGACGTCCGAAACGAGAGGGCATATCTGGCCATGAACGATGCCAGCCGGACGAGCGGGACCAGTCTGATCCTGGCGTTCCTCGCGGGCGCCGCGACCGGCGCGCTGGTGGCCCTCCTGACGGCGCCCCGGCCGGGACGGGAGACGCGTGACAGAGTCCGGGCCCTGGCGGAGGATGTCGTCGACAGGAGCGCGCGCGTGCCGTCGGCGCTGAACCAGGCGTATGCTCGCGCCGCGAAGGCGGCGCGACAGGCCTTCGTCGAGTCGCTCGACGCCGCCAGGCTTGAGCAGGGCGCCGGGGCCGACCGCAGGGACCACTGAGCGGCTCCGGAAAGCGCCGGCCCCGGGGAAGGCGCGCCTTCCGCCCGGTTCGTGGTAATCTGCGCTGCATCAGCAAGAAGCGAGACGCGCGTGACTCCGACCCGAACGGCCCTGGTGACCGGCAGCACCCGTGGCATCGGCAAGGCGATCGCCTTCCGGCTGCTGCGCGAGGGGTACGCCGCGGCGCTGAATTACCGCGACGATCGCAACGGCGCCGCGGGCGTGATGGAGGAAGCCAGGGCGCTGTCTCCGTCGACCCTCGCCCTGCAGGGGGACGTGTCCAGGCCGGAGGAGTGCGACCGTCTGGTCCTCGACGCGATCAGGAAGCTCGGCCACCTGGATGTCCTGGTGAACAATGTCGGTCCGTTCCTCGAGCGGCCCCTCGGCGAGACCACCGACGCGGAATGGCGGCAGATGATCGACGGCAACCTCGGAAGCGCCTTCTGGTGCTCGCGGGCGGTCCTGCCGTCGATGCGCGAGCGGCGCACCGGCTGCATCGTGAACGTCTCGGCGCTCAACGCCGAGGTGTCCCCGGGGATGACGCACGAGGCGCCGGCCTATTTCGTGGCCAAGACCGCGCTGGCGATGATGACCAAGTCGATGGCCCGCCTGGAGGGACGGCACGGCATCCGGGTCAACGCCGTCAGTCCCGGGTTCATCGAGACCGACAGCTACGCCGACTGGCATCCCGATGAGCAGGCGCGCTGGCGTGATCAGATCCCTCTCGGACGGTTCGGGCGGCCGGACGACGTCGCCGACGCGGTGGCCTTCCTGGTCTCCGACCGCGCCGCGTACGTCTCCGGGGCGGTGCTGCACGTGCACGGTGGTCTATGGATCTAGCGACGCGCAAGCGCTGCGTGTTCATCAAGTATCAAGTGAGCGCGGGGCACGCGTCGTTCGGCCATCGCGGCGACGTGCCGTATGAAGCGGAAGTTTATCGCCGCGTGCTCCAGCCGCTCGGGGATTTTCGGCCGCGCTGTTTCGGCGCGCACGTCGAGCCGCGGTCGCGCGCGGTCTCGCTCTTCCTCGAATACGTGGATCGCAGCATC
>DAISWT010000063.1:0-10863 GCA_036826235.1 Acidobacteriota bacterium
TGGACGATGAAGAGCCGCGCTGCGCCCGGCCGCTCCTCCCTCGAAGCCGGCTGCGGATGATAGAATCGCTCCTTATGAAGCGCGAGCTCACCTGGTTCGACTGGGCGGTGCGGGTGCCGATCGGGTTTTTGTGGATGATCGTGATCGCCATCGTGGCCGTGCCGGTGATGATCCACATGACTCTCCTCTACTACGTCGTACAGGCCATGTCGTCTCTCTTCCGCAAGCGGCGGGCGCCGCGGGCGGCTCGCGCCGATCGGGAAGAGCGCATCGCCTGACCCACTCCTCCCCACCCCCCCCTCGTTGTTCCAGGATGTGGAGCAAGACACGGCGCGCCTCACTTTTCTGGTTGACGGCGGGGCGCTTCGTGGTAATTTTTGCAGTGCGATGAATAATCTTGCATCCAGCGGCAACACCCAAACGACGACGAAGGCGCACCGGCAGGGCATCCTGCGCTCCCTGGTGCGCAACTCGCCGCCGCGCAGCCTGAAGGAGATGCAACGGCGGCTGCGCGCCGCCGGAGTGAGCGCCACCCAGGCGACCCTGTCGCGCGACCTGCGCGACCTGGATCTGTTGAAAGGGCCGTCGGGCTACCGCGAGGCGGCCGAGCACAAGCCGGGCGCCTCGAAGGACCGCTCGCTGGATCACATGATGCGCAGCTACCTGATGGGCGTGGCCACGGCCGGGAACCTGGTGGTCCTGAAGACCTCCCCCGGTCTGGCGCACGCGCTCGGTGTCGCCCTCGACCGCGCTTCGCTGGTCGACGTGGTCGGCACCGTAGCCGGGGACGACACGCTGTTCGCCGCCACCCCGAGCCCGTCGCGCGCCCGGATCGTGGAGCGCAGGCTCCGCGGTCTTCTCGGGCGCCGGTAGCGAAGCGAAGACGTTTTCCGCCGCGGCCGGCCCCGGGAGATGGGGCCGGCCGATTTTTTTTGCGCGCGCGCCGCCGCAGGCGGCGCCGTCGACGAGGGAGGACGCGTGTCGGACGGCCGGACCGCGAACGGACCGGAAGGTGTGGCGCTGTTCGGCGCCACCGGGTATTCCGGCCGCGAGGCGGCCCGTCTGCTCCACGGCCACCCGCATTTCCGGCTGGCCGCCGTCTTCGGGGGCAGCGCGCGGGAGGGGGTGCCGCTGTCGTCCATCCACCCGTCGCTGCGTGGGCTCGTCGATCTCCCCTGCCGCGGTCTCGACACGGATGGCGCGACCTCCCTCGACGACGCGGCCAGGCGCCTGCGCGACGAAGGTGTCGCCCGCACGCTGCTCGCCACACCCGAGGAGGCGTCGATCCGGATCGCCCCCGCCCTCCTGCGCGCCGGGATCCGCGTCGTCGATCTGAGCGGCGCGTTCCGTCTGCGCGCGGCGTCCGCCTACCCGGAGTGGTACGGCTTCGAGCACTCGGCGCCCGATCTCCTGGAGCGGGCCGTCTACGGTCTGAGCGAGTGGGAGCGCGGCGCCATCGCCCGGGCCGCCCTGGTCGCCAACCCCGGCTGCTACCCGACCGCGGCGCTGCTGGCGATCCTGCCGCTGCGCCGCCGCGACCTGCTCGACACCTCGGCCGGTCGTCATCAACGCCGTGTCGGGCGCCTCCGGAGCGGGGCGGCGGCTGCGCGAGGACCTGCTGTTCTGCGAGGTCGAGGGTTCGATCCGCCCGTACGGCCAACCGCGCCACCGCCACCTCGCTGAGATCGCGGCGGCGGCCGCTCTGCGGGCCGGAGCGGAGGTCCTGTTCCTGCCGCACTTGGTGCCGATCGATCGGGGCCTCCTGTGCACTCTCTCGGCCCGCCTGCGCGACGGCGCCCGCGCGGGGGAGGTGGCGGCGGCGTTCGGCGACGCGTACGCCGGCGCGCCCTTCGTCCGCCTCCTCGGCGAGGGGACGCTGCCGTCCACGAGCGACGTGAGGGGCAGCAACGCCTGCGCTATCGGCTGGACGACCGAGGCGCCGCACGGGCGCCTCGTGGTGTGCGCCGCCTTCGATAACCTGGTCAAGGGGGCCGCCGGCCAGGCGGTGCAGAACCTCAACTTGATGAGCGGACGTCCCGAGGATGAGGGGCTGCCGCGATGACGACCTCGAACCTCGCGGTCGTGAAGATCGGCGGCAGCGTGCTGGAGCGCACGCCGGCGGGCCAGGCGGTCCTCGATCAGGTGGCGGCGGCGTGGCGCAACGGGGACGAGATCCTGGTCGTGCACGGCGGCGGCGCCGAGCTAAGCCGCTGGCTCGGCCGTCTCGGCATCGCCACGAGCTTCGTGGACGGCCAGCGGGTTACGACCGCGGAGATTTTGCAAGTCGCTCTGATGGTGCTCGGAGGCCTGATCAATCGCCGGCTGGTCGAGGGGCTCGTGCGCCGTGGCTGCCCGGCCGTGGGTCTGACGGGGGCCGACGGCGCGGGTTCGCTCGCCCTGCCGATAGGAGACGGTCTGGGCGCCGTCGGCCGGATCGCCTCGATCAACGCCGCGTTCTACCTCGACCTGCTCGCCGCGCGCCGGCTGCCGGTAGTCGCGAGTCTGGCGTGGGGCCGCGAACACGGCTGGCTCAACGTCAACGCCAACCTGATGGAAGCGTCGCTGGCGGCCGGTCTGCGGGCGCGGCGGCTCCTGCTGATGACCGATGTCGATGGCGTCCTCGACGAGACCGGCTCGGCCATCCCGGTCCTGACCGTGGACGGCCTCCAGGACTTGATCGAGAAGGGCCGGGCGCGCGACGGGATGATCCCGAAGCTGCGCGCCTGCCGCCAGGCGCTGGAGGCGCGCGTGGAGGAGATCCTGATCGCGCCCCACTTGCCCGGGGCGCTGGGCGCCTTCGGAGGAACGCGGGTGGTCGCGACGGAGGAAGATCCATGAGCGCGCCGAGCCGGATGGGCCCCTCCGTCTCCATGGACTGCGCCGTCGATCTCGAGACGCGCCACTTGTTTCCGACCTACGCGAAGACACCGCTGCGCGTCGTCGGCGGCGATGGCTGCCGACTGTACGACGACGGTGGCCGCGTGTACCTCGACATGCTCGGCGGGATCGCGGTCAACGCGCTCGGTCACGCGCACCCGAGGATCGTCGCCGCGCTGCGCGAGGCGGCCGCCGAGGAACGCATTCTCCTCCATAGCTCCAACCTCTACCACCACCCGTACCAGGGGCCGCTGGCGGCGCGTCTCGCGACGCATATCGGCCTCTCGCGTGTCTTCTTCTGCAACAGCGGCAGCGAGGCAGTCGAGGCGGCGTTGAAGCTGGCGCGGGCCCGCGCCCGGCGCGTCAAGCATCTCAGGGATTTCGAGACACCGGAGATCGTTGCGCTGCACGGCTCGTTCCATGGCCGGACGGCGTTCGCCCTGTCATGCACCGGTCAGAAGAGCTACCGCGCGCCGTTCGCACCGCTCGTCCCCGGCGTGAAGTTCGTCGCGCCCGACGACCCGGAGGGGCTGGTCCGCGCCGTCGGCCAGCGCACCGCCGCGGTCATCCTCGAGCCGGTGCAGGGAGAGGGCGGTGTCCGGCCGATCGCGCCTGATTTCGTGCGCGCGGCGCGGGCCCTGTGCGACAACGCCGGAGCGCTGCTGATCGCCGACGAGGTGCAGTGCGGTCTCGGCCGCACCGGTGCCTGGTCGGCATGCCGCCAGGCGGGCGCCGCCCCCGACCTCGTCACGCTCGCGAAGCCGCTCGCCGCCGGTCTGCCGCTCGGCGCCCTCCTGGGCCGGGATGAGCTGGCGCAGAACCTCGGTCCCGGCTCGCACGGTTCGACGTTCGGCGGCGGGCCGCTCCCCTGCCGGTTGGCGCTCGCCTTCCTCGACGCGGTCGAGCAGGAGGGCCTGCTCGCGGCGGCCGAGACACGCGGGCGCCGGCTGATGACGGGATTGCGGGCGCTGGCGAAAGACGGCGGGCCGATCGAGGAGGTCCGCGGCCGCGGCCTGATGATCGGCGTGGTCCTGCGGGGCAAGGCTTCCGAAATGACGGACGCGCTCCTCGAGCGCGGCATCGTGGCCGGCACCGCCGGTGAGCGCGTGCTGCGCCTTCTGCCGCCGTTCGTCATCACCGACGGCGAGATCGATCGCTTCCTCGACGTCTTCGCATCGGTCCTCGCTGCCACGGGCCGCGCCGGAGGCGCCCCATGACCGCGCGCGTGCGGCGCGCCGTCCTGGCGTACTCGGGCGGTCTCGACACCTCGATCATCATCCCGTGGCTGAAGGAGACCTACGGCTGCGAAGTGATCGCCATGCTCGCCGACGTCGGGCAGGGGCAGGAGCGCGCCGGTCTCGAGCGCCGGGCCATCGCCTCGGGGGCCGACTGCTTCGTCGAGCGCGACCTCCGGGCCGTCTTCGTCGAGGAGCAGATCTGGCCGGCGTTACGAGCCGGGGCGGTGTACGAGAACGGCTATCTCCTCGGCACGGCGCTGGCGCGCCCGGTGATCGCCCGCGAGCAGGTGCGCCTCGCCCGGCTGCACGACGCCGACGCCCTGGTGCACGGCTGCACCGGCAAGGGGAACGACCAGGTCCGCTTCGAGCTGGTGTACCAATCGCTCGCCCGTGGGATGCGGATCATCGCCCCGTGGCGCGAATGGAGCATCCGCTCGCGCGAGGAGGCGATCGACTACGCCGCCACGCGCGGCATCCCGGTGCCGGTCACCCGCGAGTCCCCCTATAGCCGCGACCGGAATCTGTGGCACGTCAGCCACGAAGGGGGCCCGCTGGAGGACCCGGCGATCGAGCCGCCGGCCGATCTGTTCCTCCTGACCCGCGACCCGGCCGACGCCCCCACCGCCGGCGCCGAGGTCACCATCGGGTTCGAGAAGGGATTGCCGGTGGCGCTCGACGGCGAGCCGCTGGACGGCGTGGCGCTCATCGAGACGCTCAACCGGATCGCCGGCGAGCACGGCGTCGGCCGCGCCGATCTCGTCGAGAATCGCCTAGTCGGCATCAAGTCTCGCGGCGTTTACGAGACCCCGGCCGGCACAGTCCTGGTGCAGGCGCACCGCGAGCTCGAATCGCTCTGCCTCGACCGCGCCGTCCTGCGCTTCAAGCAGACGCTCGCGCTGCGCTACGCCGAGCTGGTGTACGACGGCCTGTGGTACACGCCTCTCCGCCGCGCCCTCGACGCCTTTGTCGCCGCGACCCAGGAGAACGTCACCGGCGAGGTCACTCTGCGCCTCTGCCGCGGCACGCTGACCGTCCGCGGCCGCCGCTCGCCGCACTCCCTGTACGACGCCGCGCTCGGGTCGTTCGTCATGGGGGCCGGCTACGAGCCGAAGGACGCCGAAGGGTTCATCCGCCTGTTCGGACTGTCCACGCGCGGATCGGGGGAAGCGCGCGCGCAGAGGCCGGCGCATGTCCAGGAGGTGCGCCGGTGAGCGATCGCCTCTGGGGCGGCGGCTTCTTCGAGCCGCTCGACCCGGTCATCGAGCGCTACACCGAGTCGTTCTCGTTCGACCGGCGGCTGCTCCCCGCCGACGTGGCCAGCAACCGCGCCTGGGTCGTCGCGCTCTACGAGGCGGGCGTCGTGAGCGCCGAGGAAGCGGCGCGTCTCGACCGGGCGCTCATGGAGATCTCCCAGGCGCCGCTACCGCAGAGCGGCGCAGCAGAGGGCCGCGCCGCGTTCGAAGACATCCATTCCTACGTCGAGGCGGCGCTCGCGGCGCGCGTCGGGGCCGGCCTGGCCGGCAAGCTGCGCACCGGACGATCGCGCAACGACCTGGTCGCGACCGATCTCAGGATCTGGTGCCGCGACGAGATCGGCGCCGCCCGCCGCGCGCTGGCGCGCTGCGTCGCCGCCTTCGCCGGCCTTGCGGAGCGCGCCGGGACGCTCGCCGTCCCGGGCTACACCCATCTGCGCAGGGCGCAGCCGATCCTCCTGGCGCACCTCGTCCTGGCGCACGCCGAGCGGATGATCCGCGACGACGCGCGCTTCGCAGAGGTCCTGACCCGGCTCGATGCCTGCCCGCTCGGCTCGGGCGCGCTGGCCGGGACGACCGTCGCCGTCGATCGGCAGGCGCTGGCGCGGCGGCTCGACTTCTCGCGCCCGACGGACAACAGCCTGGACAGCGTCTGCGACCGCGACTTCGTCGCCGACGCTCTGTACGCCTGCTCTGTCGCGATGGTCCACCTGTCGCAGGTCGCCGAGGACCTCATCCTCGGCACGGCGGAGGAGTTCGGCTGGCTGGGGCTCGCCGACGCGGCCGCGACCGGCTCGAGCCTGATGCCGCAGAAGAAGAACCCGGACGCCCTCGAGCTGATGCGCGGCAAGACGGGCCGCGTGACCGGCCGCCTGGCGGGGTTCCTCACCACGCTCAAGGGTCTGCCCGCTTCCTACAACCGCGATCTGCAGGAGGACAAAGAGGCGCTGTTCGACGGCCTCGACACGACGCGCGCCTCGCTCGAAACGCTGGCGGTCGTGCTGCGGCATATCCGGCCGGTGCCGGAGAACGGCCTGACCGAGGGCGGCGACCTGCTCGCGACCGACCTGGCCGACTATCTCGTCGAGCGCGGCGTGCCGTTCGCCCGGGCGCACGGTCTCGCGGGCGAGGCGGTGGCGCGCGCCCGCGAAGCCGGCCTGCCCCTGGTCCGGCTGCCACTCGATCTCTTCCGCCGGGTCACTCCCCTGTTCGGCCCCGACGTTTTCCAGTGGCTCGACGTGCGCGCGGCGCTCTCCCGGCGCGCCTGCGAGGGCGGAACGTCTCCCGCGCGCGTCGCCGCGGCGCTCGATCGCGTCCGGTCATGGGCGCAGCAGAGGCTGTCGGCCGAGCGGCCCGCGGAGGTGGAATCCGATGCGCGCCGCTGACTCGCTGCCCCTGCTCGATGTGCGCCTGCGCTCCGCCGACCTCGACGACGTCCCGCTGATCGAGTCGTGGATCAAGAAGTGGTCGGACCGTCGGGTCCTGCTGCCGCAGGCCGGAGGCGCGCTGCGCGTCGCCCTTCCCGACTTCCGCGTCCTGTCGCCACGGTTCGGCCCGTCGTCCGTGCTGGCGTTCGGCGCGCTGCGGCGCTACTCGCCGCGTCTCGCCGAGATCCGCTCCCTGGTCGTGGCCGACGGGCTGCACCGCCGCGGCCTCGGACGCTTCCTGGTCGGCGAGCTGCTGGAGGAGGCGCGCCGGGAAGGTCTGCGGCGCGTCTTCGTCCTGACCCGCGCGCCCACCGTGTTCGAGCGGCTCGGCTTCGCCCTCGTGCCGCGCCACAGCCTGCCGCAGAAGGTGTTCGTGGACTGCTCGACCTGCTGCCGCCGCGAGCGCTGCGACGAGCAGGCGCTGGTGAGGAATCTGTCGTGAGACGCCGCGCCCCGGACAACGGTCGCGCCCGCGGCTGGACGCAGGACGACGACGCCCTGCTGCTGCGCCGGCCGCGCCTGCCCCGCGGCTTCCGCGTGTCGGGCGTCGCTTGCGGTCTCAAGACGCCCGGCCGCGCGCGTCAGAAGCCGCTCGATCTGGCTCTCATCGTCTGCGACCGCCGGCCTGTTCACGACCAACCAGTTCGCCGCCGCCCCGATCGTCGTGTGCCGTGATCACCTGGTGCGCTCGATGGGTCTCAGCCGAGGCGTCGTGGTCAACTCCGGCGGCGCCAACGCCGTCACTGGCCGCGATGGAGAGCGCCGCGCCCGCGCCGTCGCCGCGGCGGCCGCACGCCTGCTCGGCTGCCGGGCCGAGGAAATCCTGGTCGCCTCGACCGGGGTCATCGGCCGGCCGCTCCTCCACCGGCGCATTCTCGCCGCCCTGCCGCGCACTGCCCGCGCCGTGTCCGAGGACGGTCTCCCGGACACCGCGCGCGCCATCATGACGACCGACACTCACCCGAAGATCCGCTGCGCCGGGGCGACCGTCGGCGACCACACCGTCACCGTGACCGGCTTCGCCAAAGGTTCCGGGATGATCCACCCGCGCATGGCGACGATGCTCGCCTTCATCCTGACCGACGCGAACGTGCATCCTTATCTATTGGACCGTCTGCTGCGTGACGCCGTGCGCGACTCCTTCAACACCATCTCGGTGGATGGCGACTGCTCCACCAACGACACCGTCCTCCTGATGGCCAACGCCGCCGCCGGTGGCCGCGCTCTCTTGCAGTCCGACCGCGCCGCGGCGCCGTTCGTGCTCGCCCTGCGCGCCGTCTGCCGCTCCCTCGCCCTCGACATCGTCACCGACGGCGAAGGCGCGCGCCGTGTCATGGAAGTCGAGGTGCGAGGCGCCCCGAGCGGCACCGCCGCCGACCGCGTCGCCCGCTCGATCGCCAACTCCCCCTTGGTCAAGACCGCCCTCGCCGGCGGCGACCCTAACTGGGGCCGCATCCTCTCCGCCGCCGGCGCCGCCGGCGTCGCCTTCTCGCCCCGCCGCGTGTCGATGACGATCGGTGACGTCCCCGTCGTCCGCAGTGGCCACGGCGTCCAGAACGGCCATGACCTCCGCCTCCTGTTCACCACCCCGCGCGTCACCGTCCGCGTCGATCTTGGCTCGGGCCCCGGCCGTGCCGTGCTCTGGACGTGCGATCTCACGACAAAGTACGTCGACATCAACGCCAGCTACACGACCTGAGCAGGAAAAGCTCCAACAAATGGACCCGAAACAGCATCCTCCGCAATCCCCGAAGGGGCTTATTGCCACGCTTGAGCCATTTCGGCTGTTCTCACTGGAAGCGACTCCGGCTTGGCGAAGCATGCGTCAATGATCCGTGTTTTCAGGTCCGTCGTCGCAATCGCCGGGGTCCTCGGCGGCATCGGGTTCGTGCGGGCCGGCCTGTGGTTTCTCCGTGACGCCCCGGGCGCCGGGAAGGCTTCGGAGGGGCTGCCCGCGACAAGCGTCACCATGCTTCTGCCAGGGGTCATGTACGCGCTGGCCGCCATGGGGCTCGGGCTGGGGCTGGGGCTGCTGTGGCTGTCGGGCCGCGAGATGGTACGACTGTGGCGGTCCGGTCCGCCGCTCCGGTAGAATCGTCCGGAGGTCCGGGCATGCTCAGGGTCTACTATCATCCTCTTTCCACCTACTCCCAGCGGGTTCGCATCGCGTTGCTCGAGAAGGCCATTCCCGCCGAGCTGGTCGAGGTCGATCTGCCGGGGCACGCCCAGTTCCGGCCGGAGTATCTGTCGAAGAACCCGTACGGACGGGTGCCGGCAATCGACGAGGATGGCTGGGTGCTGTACGAATCGACGGCGATCCTGGAGTACCTCGAAGCCATGAGAGCGTCGCCGCCGCTGCTCCCTCCGGACGCGCGCGACCGGGCGCGCGTGGCGATGCACATGAAGCTGTGCGACCTCGAGTTCTCCGGACCGGCCCGGACCATTCTGCTGCCCAAGCGGTTCCTTCCCAGGGAGCGCTGGAATCTCGAGCCGATGGAGGCGGCCAGGGCGAAAATCGAGAAGCACCTGTCGATCCTGGAGCCGGAAATCCAGGGCAAAGAGTACGTGGCCGGCGATCGGTTCACGCTGGCGGACGTATGTTACGCGCCGTTTCTGCAATTCCTCCCGACCCTGGAGGTGACCCCGGGTCCGGCGATCCTGTCCTGGGCCGAGCGCATCGTGGAGCGCCCCAGCGTCAGGGAGACCAGGCCAGCCCGGTGAAGCGACTATGGTGGTGCTGGACTTGTGGTGTTCCCCGGCGACGCGTGCGTTCGTCGGCGCCGGACGGTTGTTGCGTTCCGGGGCGAGTCGAGGTAGAGATCGAAGCAACATCCAACCCTTCTGTTTGAGGAGGACCCGAACATGAAGAAGGGCGCACGCTATGCCGTCCGCACCCTGATGTTCGCCGTGCTCGCCTTGGCATTCACGGTGGCGCTCTCGCCGACCGCGTACACGCCCGACCCCTACACCTCGGCCCTCTCGAGCCTCGCGGTCGGCAGCGGCGTCGCCGCGTCGACCTGCCCTGACAAGACCTGCGACTTCCATCTGCGCAAATACCGGTGCGTGTCGGCCGCGGGCAGCAACTGCCAGCTGTTCCATGGCGGCTGGGACTGCCAGCCGACGGCTTGTTGAGGGAAGCTGCTCGCCAGGATGCTTTTCGCATCGCCCGATCGTTTGTGGGTCGGCGGTTGCCTGTCGGAGCCTAGGGAGCTTACCCACAACCAGGGGATGTTTAGCGGCCCGGTGACACGGCATGCCGACCGCCCGGCGAACGATTCCCCTCCCCGACCGGATCGGCCCGGGTCTGCGAGTCCTGTTCGTCGGCATCAACCCGGGGATCCGATCGGCCGCCGTCGGCCACCACTTCGCAGGGTTCTCGAACCGGTTCTGGAGGCTGCTCTACGAATCGGGTCTGGTGCCGCGGCCGGTCGGCTGGAAGGATGACCGCCGTCTTCCGGAGTGGGGCTTCGGGATCACGAACCTCGTGCCGCGGCCGACGCGTGGCATCGACGAGCTGCATTGGCACGAATACCTCGCCGGACGGCGCGCGCTGTTCGCGAAGGTCCGCCGGCACCGGCCCCGGGTCGTCGCCCTGGTCGGCATCACGATCTACCGGGCGCTTTTTCCGGGGCGGCCGCGCGGGGATTCGCGGCCGGCCCGGCGCAAGGGGCCGCGCCGCGTCCTCCCCGGCCTGAGCAGGGAATCGATCGAGGGAGCACGCGTCTTCGTTCTTCCGAACCCGAGCGGCCGCAACGCTACGCTGTCCTACGACGAAATGCTGTCCGCGTTCCGCTCGCTCGCGCGCTTTGTTAGGTCCGGGCACCGGAAGACACCTTCGCGCCGAAGAGGCGCGAATTGAAATGCCATACAATGACGTCCATTCGATCGAGGACTTGAGCATGCCCGCGCCCGGGGTTGATCCCGCCAAGGTGAGAAAAGTCCACGACCAGGAGCTGAAGCGCTTCGTCGACGCGCGACCGCGCAGCATCGCGCTGCTCGAGCGCGCCCGGGCGCACATGCCGAACGGCGTGCCGATGGCATGGATGGCGACCGACAACGAGGTCCCGG
>DAISWT010000064.1:0-1082 GCA_036826235.1 Acidobacteriota bacterium
CGTCGAGGGCGCCGTCGGCAACATGTCCAACTGCCACTGCACCGACTGCCGCAAGAACAGCGGCGCCGCCTTCGTGACCTACGTCGAGGCGCCCAAGCGCGCCTTCGCGTACGTCAAAGGCGCCGACCTCATCCAGACCCACCGGGCGGAGTCGGGAACCACGCGGGCCTTCTGCCGCACCTGCGGCTCGACGCTCGCCTGCTACGTCGACAGCGACGACCTCATCGAGATCGCCGCCGCCACCCTGGACACGCCGATCGATCTGCGCCCGGAATATCACATCTATGTGCGCAGCAAGGTCCCCTGGTTCGACATCCAGGACGGCAAGCCGCAGCACAGGACGACGAGCAGCGCCGGAAGCTGACCCGCCGGACCGGTTACCTCTTGGCGTACTTGACGCTGCAGCCGAACGCCTTGGTCTCGGCGACCACGACCGGCTTGCCGGAGACCAGGGCGTCGAGCGCCGTGGCGAAATCGCGCGATTTGACCTTGTCCTGCTCGAGGGAGTCGTCGACGCGCCCGCGGTAGACCAGCTTGCCCTGGGCGTCGAGCAGGAAGATGTGCGGGGTGACCTTCGCGCCGTAGGCGGTGGCGATCGCCTGGGTCTCGTCGATGACGTACGGGTAGGGGAGGCTCTTGTCCTGCGCCCGCTTCACCATGAACTCGAAACCGTCGCCGGGCACGATCTTCGGATCGTTGGCGTTGATGGCGACGAAGCCGACGCCCTGGGGCTGGTAAGTCTTCGCCAGGGCGATCAGGCGGTCTTCATAACCCTTCGAGAACGGGCACTCGTTGCAGGTGAAGATGACGGCGGTGCCCTTCGGCCCGGCGACGCTCTCGAGAGCGTGCATCTTGCCGTCGGTGCCTTTCAGGTTGAAGCCCGGTCCCTTCACCCCGATGGCGAGCTCGTCCGAGGCGAGCGCGGCGGGCGCGGCGTGGAGCGCGATGGCGGCGGCGACCACCGGTGCGGCGAGGGCGATGAGTGCGCGGACGAAACGACGAGTCTGCATGACGCCTCCTTCACGAGTTGTGGCATCGACAGGGGAGAGGCATTCTACCCGGAAGCCGGCGGCGGGGCCAGC
>DAISWT010000064.1:1211-10696 GCA_036826235.1 Acidobacteriota bacterium
GGGTACAGGACGCCGGCGGCGATCGGCACGCACAGGACGTTGTAGATGAACGCCAGGAACAGGTTCTGCCGGATGTTCCGCAGGGTCGACCGGCTGAGTCGCCGGGCGCGCACGATTCCACGCAGGTCGCCCTTCACCAGCGTGATCCCGGCGCTCTCCATGGCGACGTCGGTGCCGGTCCCCATGGCGATGCCGACGTCCGCGGCGGCCAGCGCCGGCGCGTCGTTGACGCCGTCACCGGCCATCGCGACGACGCGTCCCTGCGCCTGGAGGCTGCGGACGACCACGGCCTTTTGATCCGGCAGGACCTCGGCCCGGACGTCGTCGATCCCCAGGCGGCGCGCCACCGCTGAGGCGGTCGAGCGGCTGTCGCCGGTCAGCATCACGAGGCGCACGCCATCCCGCGCGAGGTCCCGAGCCGCGTCCGGGGCCGTCGACTTGATCGGGTCGGAGACACCGATCAGTCCGACGATGCGGCCGTCCGCGGCGACGAACACGACTGTCTGGCCCTCGAGCCTGAGCGCTTCGGCCCGTTCCAGGATGACGGTCTCCGGTGCGACCCCCGCGAGACGCATCTGTTGGGTATTGCCCAGGACGACGCGCCGCCCGTCCACCGTCCCGCTCACTCCGGCGCCGGTCCGCGACTGGAAGCCCGACGCGGCGCCCGGCTCGATACCGCGGCGGCGCGCGTCCTCGACGATGGCGGCCGCGAGGGGGTGCTCGCTGGCGCGCTCGAGCGAGGCGGCCAGGCGAAGGATCTCGTCCTCCGCGTAGCCCGGCAGCGCCACGATGGCCGCGAGGCGCGGCTTCCCCTCCGTCAGGGTGCCGGTCTTGTCCACCACCAGGGTATCGACCTTCTCAAGGCGCTCCAGGGCCTCGGCGTCGCGGATCAGGACCCCGGCGGCGGCGCCCCGCCCGGTGGCGACCATGATCGACATCGGCGTCGCCAGGCCGAGGGCGCACGGGCAGGCGATGATCAGCACGGACACGGCGCTGACTACGGCGTGCGCCAGACGCGGCTCCGGCCCGAACAGCTCCCAGGCGAGGGACGCCAGCGCGGCGATCACGATGACGACCGGCACGAACCAGCCCGATACGACGTCGGCGAGACGCTGGATCGGTGCCCGGCTGCGCTGCGCCTCGCCGACCATCCGAACGATTCGGGCCAGAAGGGTGTCGGCCCCGACACGCTCGGCGCGCATCACCAGGCTGCCCGTGCCGTTGACGGTGCCGCCGAGAACGCGTTCGCCCGGTCCCTTCTCCACCGGGATCGGCTCTCCCGTCATCATCGACTCGTCCACCGAGCTGTGACCCTCGAGGACGACGCCGTCCACCGGAACCTTCTCGCCGGGCCGGACCCGCAGGCGGTCGCCGGGCCGGACGCTGTCGAGCGGGACATCCTGTTCGCGCCCGTCCTCGTCCAGACGTCGGGCGGTAGGCGGCGCGAGCTGCAGGAGCGCCCGGATGGCGCCGCCGGTCCTGCGGCGAGCCCGCAGCTCGATCACCTGGCCGAACAGCACCAGCACGGTGATCGCCGCGGCGGTCTCGAAGTAGACCCCGACCCGGCCCTCCTGACCGCGCAGCGCCGCGGGGAAGACCCCGGGAAAAAGCGTCACGGCGAGGCTGTAGGAATAGGCGACGCCGGTACCCAGGGCGATGAGCGTGAACATGTTGAGGCGGCGGTTCCTGATCGACGCCCAGCCGCGCTCGAAGAACGGTCGGCCGCAGTAAAGGACGATGGGCGTCGCCAGGGCAAGCTGAACCCAGTCGAGAAGACGATGCGCCGAGACCGGCCGGCCGGCGGGACCCGGCAGCATTCCGGTCATGGCAATTAAAATGACCGGGACCGTCAGAGCGAGCCCAATCCAGAGCCGCCGGGTCATGTCCTTCAGCTCGGGGTCGTCCTCCTCCTGAAGCGAAGGAATGACGGGCTCCAGGGACATGCCGCAGATCGGGCAGGCGCCGGGGCCGTCGCGCACCACCTCCGGATGCATCGGACAGGTGTACCACGCCGCCGCTGGCGCCGCGGCAGAGGACGGACGTGGTCGGTCGGGCGTGGGCATGCCCGAGTACTTTTCCGGGTCGGCGCCGAACAGGTCCCGGCAACCTTCGCAGCAGAAGTAATAGGTGCGGCCGTCGTGCTCGTGCCGCGCGGCCGGACGACCGGGGTCGACGTCCATGCCGCAGACGGGGTCCTTGGTCAACGCCATGTCTCGTGCAGGCCTCCGGGTGGGACCCGAGTTGTGAGAAAACGGCCGGGATTGTAGCATCGCGGGCGATGAAGCGCTGGGCCCCGGTCGGTCTGCTCGCCCTGCTCCTGACTCTTCTTGCCTGCGCGCTCGGTCCCGCCGGGCACCGGTGGATCGAGGCGACCGGTCTCCTGGTCGACGTCTGGTCGGTGGGGCAGGAGCGCGCGGCAGCCCCGTTGACGTCGATCATCTACTCGGGACCGGGTGGTGAGAGCCGCCGGGCCGACGTCTACTGCGACCCCGCCGCGCCGCCGGGGGCGCGGCTCCTGCTGGCGCACGGCCTGGTGGAGGCGGGCAAGGACGACGCCCGGCTGCACGCTCTCGGCCGCGCCCTGGCCCGGCACCGCTTTCTGGTCGTGATCCCCGACTTTCCGGGGATGCGCTCGCTGCGCGTCGACCGCGGCGACATCGACGAGCTCGACGCGGCGATCCGGGCGGCGCGGACGGTGAGCGGGTGCGGCGCACCCGACGGGCTGCCGCTCGGCGCCGTCGGGTTCAGCTACTCCTCGGGGCCGGTCCTCCTGGCCCTCGATCGTCCCGGTGTGGCGCGGCCGGAGGATTTCGCCGTCCTGTTCGGCGGCTACGACGATCTCGTCGATGTCGTGCGCTTCCTGACCACCGGCCGGCACCGGGACCTGGGAATCGACTATGGGGGCGAGGCGCTGCCGGAGGGGCGCTGGATGGTGCTGCAGGCGAACGCCGGGGCGCTCGCCGACCCGGCCGACCGTGAGACCCTCGCGGCGATCGGCCGCCTGAAACGCTCCGACCCGGGCGCCGACGTCTCCGCCCTGGCGGCGACCCTCGGGCCCGCGGGCCGCGCCCTGCTCGAGGCGCTCACCAACACCGACCCGGATCGCTTCGACGCGCTGCTGCGCCGGGTCGACCCGGCGGTGCGCGGCACTCTCGACGCCCTGTCACCGTCCAGGAGTCTCGACCGACCCCTCGGCATCGACCTGTACCTGCTGCACGGCCGGTCCGACGCCATCGTGCCGTGGAGCGAGAGCCTGAAGCTGGCGCGTTCCGTACGCACCACCGGCCGCATCCGCCTGGCGCTCCTGGGCGGTTTCCGCCACGCCCGGCCGCAGGACGACGGCGGGGACCCGGGCTGGGTGGCCGCTCTGCGGTACCCGGCCGACTCCGCCAGGATCTTCGGCATCCTGGTGGATATTCTCGGGCGCCGCCGCGAAAGTGCTTGACAGGGGGCCGCCTGCATCGGCGAGAATCCCGCCTTCACCTCCTGACGAGGATCCCTCAGATGACCGAAGAGCCGCGCGGGCTCACTCTCGAGCCGGACCGTTGCAGCCGACACAGCGTCGGCATTCACGCCTCTCCGGCCGAGGTCTACCTGGCGCTGACCGACCCGCGCGAGCTGTCCCGCTGGTTCGTCTCCGAGGCCAGCATCGAGCTCCGCCCGGGCGGCCCGTACCGCTGGGTGTTCGGCGAGGGCACGGCCGCCGCCGGACCGGACGCCCTGGTCTCCTCGGGGGAGTTCGTGACCATCGTGCCCCAGGAATACCTCCGCCTGAGCACGTCGGTGGAAGGCACCGACACCGTCCTGGAGTTTCGCCTGGACCCCTGGCGCGACGGGACGATCCTGACCGTGTCGCATGCCGGGTTCCCGGGCGAAGAGTCGTGGGACGAGATCTTCCGCTCGGTCGACCAGGGGTGGCAGTCGGAGGTCCAGGTCCTCAAGCTCTACATGGAGGCGGCGCGCGGCATGATCAGCCGCTCGCGCTTCCACGAGGCACGCCTGCCGGGGAGCGCGGAGCAGATCTACGAGCGGTTCACCACCTCGGCCGGTCTGTTGTCCTGGCTCGCCGACCGGGCCGCCGCCGAGGCCTCGCTGGGCGGCGAGCTGCTCCTGGAGCGCGAGGGCCGGCCCGCCGTCAGGGGCCGCTACGTGGTGTGGGACCCGGACCGGTTCCTGGTCATGACCTGGCAGGAGCAGACGCCGTCGATCGTGCGGCTGTGGCTCGAAGAGACCGATGGCGGCGCCTCGACCGAGCTGAGCCTGGAGCACCGGCTGTTCGCTCCGAACGCCGCGAGCGTAGCCCCGTTCGACTGGGAGGCGGCCCTGGAAAAGCTCAGATCGCCACGCTGACGCCCGAGCGGACGAAGATGATCTCGCCGCGCACGCTGCTCCCGGGCAGGGCGCGCCGGAACGCTTCCAGGTAGATCGCCATCTGGGGGCGATGGCGCTCGGCCGCCGCGGCCGGATCGCCTGCCGGCCGCTCCGTCTTGTAGTCGGCCAGCACCAGCCGTCCGGGCCCCTCGCGATAGACCAGATCGCAGGCGCCCGCCCAGATGAGCCCGCGCTCATCCCGGACGATCAGCGGCACCTCCCGCCCGATGATGTCGAGCGACACGAGGCGCGCCGGCAGAGGGGAGCGCAGCATGTCGTCGAGGATTCCCCTGATCTCCTGCTCGGCCCGCGCGCGCAGCTCGCCGGGGGCGCCTTCGCCCTCGCCCGCCAGCAGGTGCTGCAGCGCCCGCCGTCCCAGGTCACCCAGGGCGGTCGGGTCCCGCAAGTCCCAGGCTTCCAGCGCCGCGTGCACGGCGCTCCCCGCCAGCCGCGCCGTCTCGCGGGCCAGGTCGTTGGCGCGGCGCGCGCCGACCGGCAACCGCTCGTCGGGCACCGCCGCGGCGCCGGCGTCGTCCCCGGAGACGGTCGCGGGCGATCGCACGGGCGGCTGGACGCCGGCGGTCTTCGTGGCCGCCCGCTCAAAGACGCGGGCCGCCTCGGCCCAGCCGCCGTCGATAGTCGCCGTCGGCGCTCCGGCGCGCGCGGCCTCCGGCCGGACGAGCCGGTGCGCCACGAGTCCCCCCGCGAGCGGACCGTCGGCGGGGAAGCCGTCCTCGATCGAGTAACCGAGGTGCGCCAGGGCGTCGCGCCAGGGGGCCCCGCGCCCCTCGTTGCTGTTCACCAGGATGAGACGCTGCCTGGCGCGCGTGCAGGCGACGTACAAGACGCGCTTCTCCTCCGCCTGCTGGTGACGGCGCGCGGACTGCGCGTGCCAGGCCCAGGCGACGTTGCCGGTGCCATCCGGCAGGCAGACGGCGAGGAACCCCGCGGCATCCCGGCGCACCCAGGTGGCCTCGGTCGCCGGCCGTCCGCCGCCGCGCGGATCGCGCCCGACGTCCGGCACGATGACCACCGGGAACTCCAGCCCTTTGGCCTTGTGCGCCGACAGGATGCGCACGGCGTCGACGGTCTCGTCGGCGAGCGGGCTTTCACCCTCGACCCGGGTCTCCTGGAACTCCGCCTCGAGGGCCCGCAGCGTCTCCTCCAGTGACAGGCCGCGGCGACCGAGGTCTTCGGCCTTGGCCATCATCTTGCGCAGATTGGCCACGCGCTGCGCGCCCTCGAACAGGGAGGCGTGCAGGACCAGCAGGGAAGTCTCCCGCTGCACCGACCGGATGATCTCGTCGGGCGAGCGCCCGGGCATGCCGGCCCGGAATGAATCGACCAGCTCCAGCGTCCGTCGCACCCCCGGGAAGCGATCGCCGTCGACCTCCCGCGACGCGACCAGGTCGAGGCGGCTCCCCGAGGCGGCGAAGGAGGCGAGCTCGGCGTCCGGTACGGCGCCCAGCGGGCCGCGCAGGACGGCGAGAAGCGCGGCGCCGTCGTTGGGGTTCGCCGCGGACTTCAGGAAGGCGATCAGGTCGCCCACCTCCGGCCGCTCGTAGAAGTCCTTGCCCCCGTCCACCACGAAGGGGAGCCCGGCCCGTCTCAGGGACTGGGCGTAGACGTCCACGCTCGTCAGGGCCCGGAACAGGAGCGCCACGTGCCGGCACCGCAGCGGCTCGCCGGTCGCCTCGGTGCGGTCGAGGTTGCCGGCGATCCAGGCGGCGATGGCGTCGCCCTCCGCCCGGCGGCGTTCCTGGACGTTGCCCGCGGCGGCGACGGACCAGATCTCGACCAGGGGCAAGCCGCGCCCGGCAGGACCCCGGGCGGAGACGATCGGGTCGTAGGCCGGCTGCTCGTTCGTCGTGTCGCGTCCGATGAACGCCTCGAACAGGACGTTGATCGGCGCGACGATCTCTGACGGGCTCCTGAAGGAGTTGTTCAGGGTCAGAAGCTCCCCGCCGCAGTCGACGATCCGGCCCACGGCGCGGCGGTAGGCCTCGATGTCGGCGCCGCGGAATCGATAGATCGACTGCTTCGGGTCGCCCACGATGAACAGGCGCCCGGAGGCGAGGCGGGCCTCGTAGGCATCTTTCGTCGGTGGTCCCTCCTCCTCCGCGAGAAACAGCAGGATCTCGTATTGCAGGGGATCGGTGTCCTGGAACTCGTCCACCAGGATGGCTCGGTGCCGCGCGCCGAGCTCGCGGCGGACGGGCGGGTGGCTGGCGAGCAGATCGCGCGTCAGCCGCAGCAAGGCGTCGAAGGACACGAACCCCTCCGCCAGGAGCCGCTCGCGAGCCCTGCGGGCCAGGGGCGCGGCGGCCTCGACGACCGTGCCGATGATCTCCTCGTCCACTCTGGTGAACGCGGTCACCAGGTCCTGCGCCCGCCCGGCAACCTCCAGGGCCTCCTCCGCGCTGACGCCGGTCAGATTTCTGCCGGGCAAGGGCACCTTCTTGCGAAGGTAGTCATCCAGCGTCCAGTCGCCCTCGACCAGGGCCATGCCCCGGGGACCGCGGTCCAGGAAGGCCTCGAGGTAGAGCGCGGTCAGATCCAGAAACACCTCGAAATTCCTGGTCATGCCGCTGCAGTGGCCGCGGAGCGTGGCGATCCGGTCGCGCAGCGCCGCGATCTCCGTACCGAACAGGGCGCCGGGCGGCGCCGGCCCGTAGGCTCTCTCCGACCCGGCGTCCCAGGGGAGGCGGAACGACGCCAGGGCGGCGCCCAGGTCCCGCACCATGTTCAGGGAGCCCTCGAGGGCGAGGGCGCGCCGCCAGAGCGCCGGTCGCCCGGCGTCTGGTCCCAGCTCCCCGGCGAGAAAGGCGTCCCACTCCTCGGCGAACAGCGTCTGGAAGCTCGGGCCCTCGTCCACGCGAAAGTCAGGTTCCACCCCGGCCTCGCGCGGATAACGCCTCAGGATGTCCGAGCAGAAGGCGTGCAGGGTGGAGACCGGCGCGAAGTCGAGATCGAGTAGCGCCCCCAGGGAGCGCCCGGCGATGGTCTGCGGCGCGATCTGTCTTTCGTCCCGGAGCCAGGCGTAGGAGCGGCGCGCCTCCGTGTGCGCGGGGAGTGCGGGCCGCGCATCGTCCCGCGCCAGCGCCTGCAGCTCGTCGAGGCCCCGGGCCAATCGTTCGCGTAGCTCCGCCGCCGCCTTCTCCGTGAAGGTGATCGCCGCCACCCGGTCGATCGGGGTTCCGGCCCCCGCGATCAGGTTCAGGGCGCGTTCCACCAGAAGAGCGGTCTTGCCCGTCCCCGCGCCGGCCTCCACGACCAGGTTGCGGTCGAACTCGGTGACCGCGCGCCTGCGGTCGGCGTGGTCGGACAGGCGGGACCCGGCGCGCCCCTCGGTCACGACTCGCCCCCGTTCCCCGGGTTCCGCGCGACCTCGTCCAGCGTCGGTGCGTACCTGCTCTTCAGGCGCAACAGGGCGTAGCGCGCGCCGTCCCGCGCCCGCGTGACCCGGTGGACGGTCGGGACATGAGACCGGCGGCAGGCCCGGAGATAAGGACAGTGCTCGCACAGCTGGCTCGTGTCGTTGAGCGGAAAGCTGCCGCTTGCGACCAGATCGAGGAGGACACGGAGAGTCTCCAGGAGACCTTCACGGTAGCGATCGAGCGTCGGCCGATCGAGACAGGCGATCGCGGGGTCCGGCGCGAAGGCGGGCCCGACCCCCAGCACCTCGCCGCGCGCCGGCGGCGCCGGCAGCCTCCCGTCGCCCGCGAGCGCTTCGGCGAGAAGGAGATAGAGAGGCACCTGAAGCCGGGTTCCTTTCAGGATCTGGGTCGGGGACACGTGGCTCTCGATCGCCCCCGACGTCTTGTAATCCGCCACCACGACGCCCTCGGTCGAGGCGGTGAGCCGATCGAACCGGCCCAGCAGGTCCGTCGATCCCCCGTCGTCCCCGAGGCTGAGGCGCGCCCGGTCTTCGCGTTCCAGTCCGAGAACGCGGGCCTGCCGGGACCGCAGAGCCGCCAGGTCGCGCTTCAGGAACACGTCCAGGGCTCGCCACCAGATCTCCTCGGTGGACTCCCATAGGAGCGGATAGCGCGGCCGGGCGCGCGCCGCGATATCGCCCGTGTGGCGCCGCCAGGCCCGCCGCGCCGTCTCCAGCGCGCGGGCCAGGAGGCGATCCGGCTCGTCCGGTGGCAGCGATCCGTCCGGCCCGACCAACTCCTGGTAGACATCGTGCAGCACCGAGTGGATCCGGGCTCCGATCTCCCGCACGTCGAACTGGTAATCCTCGCGCACCTCGTCCATCTCCCGCACCCGCAGGACGTAGCGGAAGAAGTAATGCTGCGGACAGGAACCGAGTATCTCGAGGCGCGTGGGCGAGACGCGAGCGGGCGGTCCGGCTGCGCGGCCGACGAAGGCGTCGAAGCGCAGGGCCCCCGGCGCCGTGCCGTCCCACTCGTCGATGGCGGCGAGCATGGTCAGCCCGGCACGCAGACTCTCGCCGGCGGGCGATGTCGGGGCGGCGAGCGGCAGGTCCGCGACCGCCTGCAGCAACCGGGCGGGGGAGCGCGCCTGGAGCGCGGCGTCCACGCACGCGTCCGCGGGCGGCAGCATGCCGTACCGGCGCAGCGCGTCCACGGCCGCTTCTCCGGGGTGCGCCTTCACCCGCCGGGCGCCGTCGACCAGGCGCCCGGTGTCCGGCTCGCCGTAAACCAGACGGGCGATCTCGCGCAGTGCCAGGCTCGGCACCCGGGCCTTTCCGGATTCGTCGGCCCGCTGCCAGGACACCGTGAGGCGCCGCCGGGCGCTGCCGAGGATGTGCGCCAGCAGGAGACGTTCCTCGTCGTGCGCCGCCAGCTTGATCGGCAGCGGCACGCGGTGCTTCTCCCTCAGGAAGCGCCTGTCGCCGTCGGGCAGGAAGGGGTCTTCCGCGGCCCGTCTCGGGAACAGGTCGGCGTTGCAGCCGATGAGGTAGACGGCGTCGAACGACAGACCGCGGGCCTGCATGGCGTCGAGAACGCGGATACCGCCGTTGTCGGCCCCGCGCCGCACGGCCCCGCCGCCGATCGAGCCGAGCGGCACCACGGCGCGGGCCAGGGCGTGCTCCAGAAACCCCAGAGCCCTGGCGCCGGCGAACGGGACCGAGGCGGCGTCGAGGC
>DAISWT010000065.1:0-318 GCA_036826235.1 Acidobacteriota bacterium
CCCGGCCAGGTCATCGACGCCCTCCGCCAGGAGCGCCAGCGACACCAGCGTCTCGACCTCCTGACTCGAGCCGAGGTCCTTGAAGCGAGAGAAGCAGTCCCGCGCCAGGCGGTCGCCGCGCTCATCGCCGACCAGCCTGGAGAGGTAGTAACACTCTTCAGGGCCACCGCTCTTCTGCAGCGCGCGCTCCAGCTCCTTGCGCGCCCGCTTCCACAGCCGCGTCACCTCCGGCTCGTCCCCGCGGGTCTGCTTCAGGGCATACCCGTAGCGATACAGAAGGACACCGTCATGGGTGGAGGCGATGAGCGGCGACCAAGC
>DAISWT010000065.1:351-4404 GCA_036826235.1 Acidobacteriota bacterium
TCAGCCCCGCCGCGAACGGGTCGGAGGGCGGATTGTTCCCGGCGTCGTGCAGAGTCGGGAATGTCGCGAGAAGGAGCGTCGCGCAGAAGAGCGCGCGTCTCAAAAGGATCATCACGCCGGCACGGGACCTCATCAGGAAACCGGATGCCGAAGCTGGAGACCTGGAGCGAGGGTACATGAGGCACAGGGCGCGCGCAAGCGCGTCCGGTGTCTTGCCGCTGTCAATGCGCAGACCACGCCGGCGCGCCTCCCCCCGCCTTGTGCTCCGTTGTCGTGACGGTCGGCCGATTGAAATGTCAAAATAGCATTGCACGAATCGATTTCTCACGGTACATTTCGGGCAGCCCGACGAGGAGAAGGGCCGGGGAATCAGCCGCAGAGCCCCCCCAGAGCACGGTTCTCCGCCATACGCAGTCCATCGCCGCAGCATCGCCGCGGAGCGCTTCGCCGCCAACTCGTACAGCACGCGCCGCAGACAAGGCAGGGCCAAGCCATGGATCTGCCCGATCTCATCCGAGAGGCGATAGCGAGCGGACGGCTGCGCGAGCCGTTCAGCGCGCGCGAGGCCGCCAGGGCGATCTCCAGCCCCGAGTGGCCGCTGACGCGCGTGCACAGTTTTCTGGTGCGCTACTGCATGGGGAACCTGGCCGCCAGCCAGGTCCTCGTCGAGCGCGTGGAGTATGGGCGCTACCGCCTCCTCTACGATGGTCCCCGCGATTACATCCCGCCCCCCACGAAGTTCCGCAGACGCACGACGCGAATGGACAAGAGGGAGGACCCGATCCTGCCGGGCGAATCCGAGCCCTGACCCGCCTCTCGCCCAGGGACGGCCACGAGCGCCCCGTCCCCCGGGCCTCCCGACTCCGGCGCCGGCGCGCGACAGCCGGCGCCGGAGTCATCTGCATCGGTCTTGCGTCGCCGGGGCTGGATGAGTATGTTGGCCCCGGGGAATCGGATCGTCCCTGATCGCCAGCGCGCGGGCGGGAAACTTCATGACGGAGCTGTCACGGACGGGCCTCGCCGGCGCAGCGTGCGCCCTGACGGCCGCCGCGGTCCTCTGGGCCGCTGGGACGTCGGGGTCCGCGAATGCCGCGCGCCCGATCCTGCGCGCCCGGTTCTCGCCGGTGGCGCCCGCGCCGGTCGCGGTGCGAAGCGCTCCCGGACGGCCGTCCTTCTACGGCAAGGCGCTGCGGCGCGGCCCCGGTGGCGCCTGGCAGCCGGCCGGCACCCTGGCGCAGACGGTGTCCAGCGCCGGTGTCCCCGTCACCACCACAGGGGGCGACGTGTTCCTGGCCGACGGGTCGGAAACCGCCGTCGCGGTCAATCCTTTCAACGGCCACAGCCTCGCGACGATCTACAACCAGGGGTACCTGAACACCTCGAGCATGAAGACATCGGCGGACGGGAACCTGACCTGGACCACGCGAGTGTTTCCGAACGGGACGGGCACGTTTTTCGGCTTCGCCTTCGACCCGTGGGCGGTCTCCGGAAACGGCAACGGCGTTCTCTTCACGGGCCTGATCCGCACCGATGCGGTGCAGAATTCTGCGGAGTCCCGGGTCGTCATCGCGCGCTCGACCGACGGCGGCGCGTCGTGGCCGCGCTTGTTCACCCCGGCCCGGAGCGGCATGCACGACCGCCAGATGTTCGACGTCGACCGGACGGCCGCCCTGGGCGGCGGCAGCGGTACGGCCCATGACGGCACGATCTACCTTTGCTACGACATCTTCGACGCGGGCGGATCCTACGTCGGGTCGTTCTTCCAGCCCGTCTCTGCCGCCGGCGCAGGGCTGAGCGAGGTGCAGCTCTCCGACACCACACTGGCGGGATTCCACGGTTTCGAGTTCCAGCCGGTGGCCGGTGTCGCGGACGGCCAGGTCTACCTCATGGCGAACGCTCCCTCGTCAGACGGCACCACGGCGGACGTGCTGATCCACGTGATGATCGGTGGCGGGAGCTCATTTCTCCGCGACCAGGCGAGCTGGAACTATGTGCCGGCAGGACAGCATCTCGGCTCGACCATCCGGTTCGGTCTGAACGGCCACCGCATCGGCGGTCCCTCGATGGACATCGACCGCTCGACCGGCCGGCGCCGGGGCACGCTGTACGTCATCGCGGACGAGAACCCGAACCCAGCCGACCCGACCCTCGACCAGGGGGACGTGATCCTGAGGCTCTCCGCCGACGGCGGAACGACCTGGAGCATGGCCACCCTGCCGGGACTGGTGTCCGGAAAGACGCAGTTCTTCTCGATGATCGACGTCGACGACAACGGGTGGATCCACGTCGCCTACTATCAGAACGAGACCGGCAGCACGAACGGCGGCGTCCTGAACGCCGACACGGCGAACGTCTACTACACCGTGTCGAGCGACGGCGGACAGACCTGGGCGCCGCACACGCGCGTCAACGACCCTGCCGACGCGCTCAATTATCCGGATCCGCCCGCGGACCTGTCGGCGCAGGATTACTATCTCATCGGCGACTATCAGCAGATCCAGGCCGGATTCGTCTCAGGCCAGCGCGTGGCGTACGTCTGCTGGAGCGGCTACGACAAGAACCGCAGCAATATCTACGTGAACGACAAGCGGGACCGGGTCATCTGCACCACCGTGACGCCGCCCCTCGACAGCGACGGCGACGGCGTGTTCGACCCGGCCGACAACTGCCCGATGTTCTACAACCCTGCGCAGCAGGACGGCGACGGGAACGGTGTGGGGGACGCCTGCCAGAACTTCCCCGCCGACGCCAACGTGGACGACACGGGCAGTTCGCAAGGACGCATCGACGGCTCGGACCTGTTCGTCATGGCGCGCAGCTTCGGGGCCTGCCAGGGCGACGCGGCCTTCGACGCGCGCGTCGATCTCAACCCCGACGGCTGCGTGGACGGCACCGATCTGGCCTTCATGGCGAGCGTCTGGGGACTGGTGCTTCCGTGAGAACGGACGTCGGCGCGAACGGTATCGGCGGGCGGGGCTGCCACATCGCGGCCGCCTTGTGCCTCGCGCTCCTGGGCGCGCCGGCGCTCATCGCCTGCGGCGGCGGAGGCGGCGGGCACCACGGGGTCGTCACACGTATCACCTGCGGCGGTGTCACCGTCCCCGGTCAGGATCAGGTCGAGTTCGCATGTCCCGCAAATTCCGTCTCACCGATCGCCGTCCGGGTGGTGATCGGTCCGACCTCGTCAATGGACGTCTACGGGATCAAGTTCGACGTCGTCTTCGATCCGGCGGTGCTCAACTTCGATTCTCCCGCGATGGAGGGCTCATTTCTGAACAAGGACGGCAGCCCGACGGTGCTGGAGGCGGCGACCCAGCCGGGCGATCCCGGCCGGCTCGTGGTGGCCGTCACCCGGCAGGGCGCGGTGGGCGGCGTCGGCACATCGGGCGCGCAGACCACCGTCGTGACCCTGCCGTTCGCCGCCGTCGCCGCCGGAACGACCTCGCTGGGCTTCGAGAACGGCACCGTCGTCGACTCGGGCCTCGCGCCGATCGCCGCCATCCAGTTCGGCTCACCGGTGAGCGTCACCTTCCAGTGAGGGTGTGACGCAGAGAGCCAACTCGCCCGCGCCGCCTGGGCCGGCGAACCATCGGTCATGTCGGCGGTTGACGCGGGCCCTGCCTCGTTTATGATAAGCGCCGCATGAATGCCCTGGTCTTGATCAAACAGGTCCCAAACACCGACTCGCCGTTTCGCATCAACAGCGCCGGCACCTGGGTGGACGAAAGCAACCTCACCTACGGCCTGAACGATTACGACCGCTACGCGCTGGAGGAGCTGCTGCGGCTCAAGGACGCGGGCGCGATCACCGAGCTCGTGGCCCTGACCGTCGGTCCGGAGCGCGCCTCCTCCGCGCTCCGGACATGCCTGGCGACCGGAGCCGACCGCGCCGTGCACATCAAGGACGATGCGCTCGCGGCCGCCGACCCGCTGTCGGTGGCCCGCGCCATCGTCGCCGCCGTCAAGGACGGCGGGTTCTCCCTGATCCTGGCGGGTCTGCAGGCCGACGACGACAACTACATGCAGATCGGCCCGTTCGTGGCGCGCCTCATG
>DAISWT010000065.1:4436-10649 GCA_036826235.1 Acidobacteriota bacterium
CCTCGAGCTGCGGGACGGCGCCACGGTGCGCGTCGAGCGTGAGCTGGAGAACAACCGCCTGCAGATCGTCGACCTCAGGCTGCCCGCGGTGATCACCGTGCAGACCGGCATCAACGAGCCGCGCTACGCCAGCCTCAAGGGGATCATGGCGGCCAAGAAGAAGGAGATCAGGACATTGACGTTGGCCGACCTGAAGGTCGACGCGGGCGCGATCGCCGCCTCGTCGGCGCGCTTCCGGACGGTCCGTCTGGCACCGCCGCCCAAGGCGAAAGGGGCCGAGATCCTCTCCGGCCCGGCCGACCAGGTCGCGAAAGAGCTCGTGAAGCGCATCCGCGAGAAGACCGGGGTGATCTGATGCGGGCGCCGGCGAAGGCGGAGGCGGCCTGAATGGCCTGCAGGATCCTGACCCTGGTCGAGCACGAGAGCGGCGCGATCCGCGACACCACCTTCGAGCTGCTGGGCCTGGCCCATCGTCTCGCGGGCGAGGCCGGCTGGAGCGCGTCCGACATCAAGGCGGTGGCGATCGGCCAGGACGTGGCCGGTCCCGCGGGCAGCGTGGCGGCGCGCGGCGCGGCCGAAGTCATCTGCGCCGAGGGCGAAGCGGTCAGGGATTACACCTGCGACGGTCACGCCCGCGTCCTCGAGTCGGTGATCGCGGCCGAGTCGCCCGAGATCGTCCTGATCGGTCACACGCCGAACGGATGGGACTGCGCCCCCGTGGTCGCGGCCGGCCTCGGCGTGCCGATCGCCACCGAGTGCTCGAACATCGCGTTCGAGAACGGCCGGCCGCTGTTCACCCGCAAGGCGTTCAACGGCAAGTTCATCCAGGTCATCGATCTGGGGGGCGCGCGGCCGAAGATCGCCACGGTCCAGAGGGGCGCCTCGCCCGCCTTCGGAGGTGGCACCCCGGGGACGGTCCGCGTGGTACCCGCCGGCGTGACCGCCGGCGAGCTGCGCGCGGCCTTCGCGGGAGTCAAGAAGGGCGAGACGGGGGCCGTCGATCTGACCCAGGCGTCGGTGATCGTCTCCGGCGGCCGCGGGGTCGGCGCGGCGGATAAATTCAGCGTCGTCCGCGAGCTCGCCGCCGCCCTCGGGGGACAGATCGGCGCCTCGCGCCCGGTCACCGACATGGGGTGGCTGCCGCACGAGCACCAGGTCGGCAGCAGCGGCGTCACCGTCAACCCGAAGCTGTACATTGCCTGCGGGATCTCCGGCGCCATCCAGCACATCGTCGGCATGAAGGGCTCCGGATACATCGTTGCCATCAACAAGGATCCCGACGCGCCCATTTTCGGCGTCGCCGACGTCGGCGTGGTCGGCGACCTCTTCGAAATCGTCCCCGCCCTTACGAGGGCGGTCAAGGAAGCGAAGGGACAGACCTAGGCTCCCGCCGGGGAGGCGACGCGGCGGCGGAGAAGTATTGGCCTGGGGACGGTCGTCCGTGTATCCTTGGCGGTGCTCTGGTAAGGAGCTGACAGGCTGCATGACGCAAAATGATCGGCAGACGCCCGGCGCGCAGCGTATCGCTCTCGTGCTCGGCTCGGGCGGCTTCCGCGGCCCTGCCCACGTCGGTGTCCTGTCGCGGCTTCAAGAGCTGCGCATCCCCGTGTACGCGATGGTGGGGTGCAGCGTCGGCAGCCTGATCGCCGCCTACTACGCCGCGGTCGGCCTGACGGTCGACGACCTGCTCGGGCACGCGCTGGGGACCAACGCCCTTGGTATTCTCTCGCACTCCCTGTCGCTCTGGCTCGGGCCGGACCGGACGCGTCTGTTGCGGCGCTGGGCAGGCCCGGTACGCGCGCGTCTGGAGCTTCTCGATCGCCGGGACTTCCGCCGGCTGCACCACGGCGTGCAGATGGTCGGGTTCCTCATGCACGATCTGCGGCGGGGCGAGCGGATTTTCGCCGTCACCGGACGTGAGCGCGGATTCAATCTCTCCGAGGCGGTGCGCGCCAGCAGCCGCCTGCCGGTCCTGTTCCCGGCACTGCGCAAGGAGGTCGAGGGCCTCGAACGCCGGCTGGTCGACGGCGCGTTCTCCGCTCCCTCCCCGGTGATCCACGCGGTGGCGGCTCCGGTCTCGGCGACCCACGTGATCGCGGTCGACCTGACGGGGTCGCGCCGCCGGGCGCAGCGCAGCGAGCTCGGCCGCTGGCAGGCGCTCCTCGGAGATCGCCTCATGGTGCTCCGGCCGCGGCCGTCCCTGGCGCTCTGGGGAAGCCCGCTCGGCGCCCGCGCCTGGTACGAGTCCGGCCGTCGCAGCCTTGGCGCCGCCGAAGCCGAGCGGCTGCGGCGCTGGCTCCGTGGAGAAACGAAGGAACACGAAGCCGTGGCGGGCGGCGGCCGCCCTCAGTTACCACAGGGGCACGACGCGCCGGCTCTCGGGCGCGCCCGCGATTCCGGGTGAGGCGAGGGATCGTCGGCCATGCGCAATGCCCTGAGCAATCTGCTCGATCGTGTCGTCCTGGGCGAGTCGCCCACGCGCCGGCTCTGGTTCGCCCGCCGGATGCCGGACGGCTACATCCGCAAGACCCAGAGTCTCGATTTCAGGACCACGGTGCGCTGGGTGGCGCAGCGCTCCGCCTTCTATCGCCGGCGGTTCCGGGAGCTCCGCATCGATCCGACCCTGGTGCGATGTCCCGCCGACCTGGGGGATCTGTTCACGACCTCGACGGATCTCCTGACGCATCCCGCGGAGGACTTTCTCTGCGACCGCGCTCAAGCCGGATTCGAGACGACCGGGACGCTCTCGCCGAAGAGCAAGCGCGTGTTCTTCTCGCTCGACGAGATGAGGGACATGGGCCGGGACGGCGCGGCGGGTCTTTGGGCCCTCGGCGTGCGCCGCGAGGATCGCATGGTCTCCGCGCTCGATCTGCCGTTCTGGAACGCCGGGCCGGCGCTGCGGGCGTCCGCGCAGACCCTGGGCTGTCTGCTCGTCGAGGCGGGCAAGATCCCGCCGGCGGAGTTCTACGAGCGGGCGGCCGACTACCGCTTCAACGTCATGGTCGTGGAGCCGTCCTGGATCGTGAGTCTGACCACGATCGCCGAGAGCGCCGGAACGTGGCCGGTCAAGCTGATGCTGGTGGGCGGAGAGAACATGTCCGAGCGATCGCGGCGCTACGTGGAGGAGGTCTGGAAGACCGACCTCTATCTGACCTACGGGCAGACCGAGTCGTTCGGCAGCGCGGGCACGGAATGCGCGCGCAAGAACGGCTATCATCTCCAGGAGCTGAAATTCTGGTTCGAGATTCCCGAGCCCGACGACCACGGCCACGGGGAGCTCGTCTTCACCACGCTGTCCCGGAGGGTCATGCCGCTGTTGCGGTACCGCACCTCGGACGTGGCCCGTTTCATGGAAGGCACCTGCGACTGCGATCTGAAAATGTTGCGGCGCATCTCCAAGATCATCGGCCGCTGCGACGAGATGGTCAACTGCGGCCTGGGGAACATCAGCCCGTGGATGTTCGAGAAGGTGCTCGAGGGCGTGAACGGCATCGCGCACGACTGGCAGGTGCTGGTGACGCGCCCCGGCCTGCGCGACGGCATCGAGATCCGGGTCGAGCTCCTCGACGGAGTGTCGCAGCAGGCCGTCGACCGGGCGATCAGGAAGTCCCTGCAGGAGCTCTTCCCGGACATGGCCCGGAACCTCGCGATGGGACTGTGCGAGATGAAGGTCGCGGGAGCGGTGCGGGGCACGCTGCGCACCGGGCGTAAACTGCGTTCGATCGTGGACCTGCGGAAGACGCTCTTCGGGGCGGAAGCCGCGGTCCCGTCGGGCCACCCGGCGTAACGGCCGGTCATCGGGAGGACGGTTGGCGGGACAGGACTCAATCGACGGGTGGAGGAGCAAGCCGCACGGCGCGGCCTTCCCGGGCCGCCTGGGCGCAGGCCTCCGCGATCTCAAGCGTCCGCAGGGCGCGCCGCACCGAGAAGCAGTGGCTCCCGCCGGCACACAGCGCCTCGATCACCTCGCGGTCCTGATCGACATATCCCCAGCGCTCCTCGCGCGGCAGCCCGGTGCAGTCCTTGACGCGCACCGGGGCCCCGTTGCCCGGCGCGTGTCTCACCCGGTCGAGCCCTTCGACGATGATCGTCGCGTGGTCGCCGACCAGCTCGGCGCTCTCGGCGGGCGGTGTCCAGGTGGAGTGCCCGGTGGCGGTGACAGCGCCGACGGCGCCATCCGCGAACGCGGCGGCGATCACGAAGTCGTTCAGATCGTCGTACAGAGGGCCGCGCGCCAGACAGGTCACCTCGGAGATCGGCGCGACGAGCCACTCCATCAGATCGAAAAAGTGGACCAGGTTCTCGTACAGAAAGCCGCCCGAGAGCGCGCGGTCAGAGACCCAGGACGGGGTTCTGTAGTCCCCTTCGTGCATGCGGAAGCTCGCCAGCAGAGGGGTGAAGCCTTCGCGCAGCAGTCCCCGGACGTGCCGGTAGACGGGGGCGTGCCGGCGGTTGTGGGCGACGACGTAGCTGGCTCCCGGCCGCCCGGCGGCCTCGCAGACCGTCCGGGCATCCGGCAGACTCGTGGCCATCGGTTTCTCGCACAGCACGGCCACACCGCGCTCGAGGGCCGCGAGCGACGCCTCGGCGTGGAACCGGTTCGGCGTGGTGACCACCAGGAGATCGAGACCGGCCTTCAGAAGCGCCTCGAGATCCCGGTGCGCGGTCGCTCCGAGAGCGTCGGCGAGCTGCCGCGCCCGGCCGTCGTCGGCGTCCGCGACGCCGGCGATCCGGACCCTGTCGTCGCGCGCCAGGACCTCGGCGTGCGTCCGCCCCATGTGACCCGCCCCCAGGATGCCGACCCGCAGCGTCATCGGCCGGCCTCAGCGCGCGCCGGAGTCGAGCAGATCCGGGAGGCGCTCGAACACCTTCTCGAAGGCGTCGGCGTACTGCTGCATCAGCACAGGCGGCTGCGGGAACAGGGGGTACGACTGAGATCCGACGACGAAGGAGTCCGCGAGCAGCGCGCTGGTCTTCGGGTGATCGCCCGGAGCGTAGCGCACGTCGCTCCCGTGACAGGTCCACGGGCAGCCTCGTCCGTAGCCCGTCCTGGTCTGGAAGAGCGGCATTTCCGGGACCGGTCTGTCGAGCCAGAGCCGGATCTCGACGCCTTCGGCACGCAGGGCCGCCACCACCCTGTCGCGGATCGGGCGAGGATCGCTGGGAAGACCGAGCCGGTCCCGGTCCAGCCGCACGCGATACTTGTGGTAGACGTGGGTCCGGTCCGCCGGGCAGCGGGGCGGCAGCACGCCGGGGATCGCCTCGAGCCGCGCGGTGAGCAGCGCGGCGTTGGCCGCCGCGTTGGTGTTGAACTCCTGCAGGCGCCTCAGCTGCACGCGCGCGATGGCGGCCGGGATCTCCTGAGTCAGGTACATCCATCCCAGTCCGGCGAACTCAGAGTCCCCCTCGGAATCCAGCGGATGGTTCGGGTCGAACGGCACCTCGTCCCGCGACTGCCCGAGGACGCGCAGGGCGGCGGCGCGCTCGAAGAAGCGCTCGTTGCCCGTGGTGAGAAGACCGCCCTCGCCGCACGGAAGGTTCTTGGTGGCGTTGAGGGAGAACGCCGCCATGTCGCCGAGGGCGCCGGCGCGCCGGGAACGGTAAGCGGCGCCGTGGGCCTGGGCGGCGTCCTCGATGATCACCAGATCGTGACGGCGCGCGATGGCGTTGAGGGCGTCCATGTCGCACGGCAGGCCGTGGATGTGGACCGGCATGATGGCCTTCGTCCTGGGGGTGATCCGGCGCGCGACGTCGGCGGGGTCCATGTTGAAGGTAACGGGATCAATGTCCGCGAACGTCGGAACCGCGTTGTGCTGCAGAATCGCCAGAGCGCTCGCCGGGTAGGTGAAGGCGGAGGTGACGACCTCGTCGCCGGGCCCGATGCCCGCTGCCGCCACCGCCATGTGGAGCGCCGCGGTGCCGCTGTTGGTCGCGAGACAGAACCGGGTGCCCGCGAAACGCGCGAACTCCTCCTCCAGGGCGACGATCTGGGGCGCGTTGGCGCCGCACAGAACGCCGCTGTCGAGGACCCGGAGCGCGGCCTCACGCTCCTGCGCCCCGATCACCGGCCAGCGCACCGCGATGTCCCTGGAAACCGCCGGTTTTCCTCCTCGCATCGCCAAGTCGGCCAATCGTTCCTCCTCATGCGCCCGGAGGCGCACAGACTGATGAGAAATTCTACATGAGACAGAAGCCAAGTCGTCCTGCGCCGGC
>DAISWT010000066.1:0-533 GCA_036826235.1 Acidobacteriota bacterium
TCGAGTGCATAGTCTACCCCATGCCGTCACGAGCTCCCGAGGAGGCGATCCCGCGATGAAGGCCCACCAGCTCACGATGCTCGGGACCGGGCTCATCGGCGAGTTCTACACGGCGACCCTCCACGGCCAGCGCGGGCGCGACCAGGTCCGGATCGTCTTCTCCAAGTCGAAGGAGCGGGCGAGCGCGTTCAAGGAGCGCTGGTCGATCCCTGAGGCGACGACGGACCTCAAGGAGAACACGGACGATGGGCGGGGCGGCGGACGAGACGAACCCACCCGGGGAGCCTGCCATCCCCAGGCTGCGGCCGCTCGGCAAGGGACCCGAGACGCGGATCGTGATCGGGAACCTCTATCTGAGAGAGAGGAAGTACGCCGAGGCGGCGCAGGAGTTCGAGGCGGTCCTCCAGGAGAACCCGGACTCCGCCATGGCGCACCTCGGCCTGGGAAACGTGTATCTCCGGCAGCGCCTGGGCGACCGCGCGGCGGAGTGCTACGCCGCCGCCCTGCGGCACAACCCCGAGCTGGCGGAGGCC
>DAISWT010000066.1:667-1038 GCA_036826235.1 Acidobacteriota bacterium
GAGGAGGCGGTGGAGGAGTTCCGCGAGACTCTGCGCCTGAAGCCGGACTTCGTCCTGGCCTCGTTCCGCCTCGGCAGGGCCTTCCTCTCGATGGGGCAGGACTCCGAGGCGTTCGAGGCGTACCGGCAGGCGCTGGAGTCGAACCCGCAGGTCGCGTCGGCCCACGTGCGGCTCGGCGACATGCACGCCTCGCACCGGCGGTACGCGGACGCGATCGACGAATTCCAGGCCGCGCTGGCGATCCGCCCGACGCTCCTGGCCGCCCACCTGCGGCTCGGCGACGTCTACGCCGAGCAGGGGAAGCACGCCGAGGCGCTGGCGGCCTATCAGGAGGCCGCGAGCCTCCAGCCCGCCCTCGCCGGGGTCCACCT
>DAISWT010000066.1:1083-4928 GCA_036826235.1 Acidobacteriota bacterium
AGGGCCGGCAGGACGAGGCGGTCGCCGCCTTCCAGGAGGCGATCCGGCGCAACCGGTTCTTCGCCGAGGCCCGCCGACGGCTGGGAAACGTCTACGCCTCGCAGGGGAAGCACCCGCGCGCCATCGCCGAGTACCGCGCCGCGCTGCGGGTGAACCCGAAGAGGACGCAGGTGCACGTCGATCTGGGCGACGCGTACCGGGCGCAGAACGATCTCCGGAACGCCGAGGCCTCGTACCGCAAGGCGCTCGAGATCGATCCCAATGTGGAAGCGGCCAGGGAGCGGCTGGCCGCCATGGGCGCCGGGCCCGGGGACGCGCGATGAGCGGTCCGGCCGGACGTCTCGAGAGCGGCCTGCCGCGGCTGCGCCCCGACCTGGAGCGATTCGCCTGGCCGGCCCGCGGCGCGTCGCCCGCCAAGCATTTCGTCCGCGACCCGAAGACCCTCCTGGTCTTCGAGTGCGGCGAGGCCGGCCTGTTCCTGTGCGAGAAGCTCGACGGCAGGACGGCGCTCGACGACCTGTTCCGGCTCTACGAGGAGAAGTTCGGGACCACCCTGTCGCCCGGGGACCTCGATCTCTTCGTCCGGCAGCTCGCCGAGCACGGCCTCCTGGTCGACGCACGGCTCGCGAGGCGCAAGCGCACCTTCGCCGAGATCCTCGACCCGGAAGTCTTCCTGCCGCTGGCGCGTCTCAAGTTCATGAAGGGCGACCGCTTCCTCGCCTTCCTGGGGCGGCGTCTGTCGCCGCTGTTCAGCAGGCCGGTGCAGTACGCGGGCGCGGCCGCCATCGCCGTCGCCCTCCTCATCCTGGCCCGGAACTGGGGCGGCTACACGCACGCGGTCTGGCTCGCCTGGGCCCCCGGGTTCGTGCTGATCACCATGTTCGTGTCCTGCTTTCTGGTGCAGAGCCCCCGGGCGCTGGTGCACGGCATCATGTGCAAGCGGTACGGAGGGCAGGTGTCGGGGATCGGGCTCGGTCTTCTTTACTACGTGATGCCGGCCCTGTACTGCGACTGGGGCGAGATCATCTGGATCGCGGACAAGACCAGGCGCCGTTGGGCCATCTTCTCGGGGATCTACTACCAGCTCCTGATCTGGGCCTGCGGAATGATCGGCTGGGCGCTGACGCCGCCGGGCAGCCAGGCCAACGCCATCTGGCTGTCGGCGTCGTTCGGCGCCGGGATGGGGCTGCTCCTGTTCGGCGCCAACCCTCTGGTGCAGATGGACGGCTACCTGCTGCTGGTCAGCTTCGTCGAGGTGCCGCGGCTGCGCGAGCGGTCGCTGGCGATCCTCGGATCCTGGTGCACCCGGCGGCCGCTTCCCGAGATCCTGCCCCGGAGGGAGCGTCGCTGGTTCCTGTTGTACGGATCGCTGACGTTCATCTACGCCTTCGCCCACCTGGGTGTCGTCCTGGGGATGTTCTGGAACCAGCTCACCCCGTTGTATGAGGGGGCAGGGGCGATCGTCACGATCTTCGCGGCGATCTACCTGGCCCACAAGCCGATCGCTTCCGGGCTGGCCCGGCTGCCGCTCCTCCGCCGGGTCTTCGGCGGGAACACCGGATGGCGCAGCTGGGCCGCGCGCCTGGCGCTGGCCGGCGTCCTCGTGGGCGCCGGGTTCATCCCTGTCGACTACGAGACGGGCGGAGAGTTCCGGCTCCTGCCGTCGCACCGCGCCGAGGTGCGCTCCGACATCGAGAGCCTGGTGGAGCAGGTCCTGGTCCGCGAGGGCCAGTGGGTCGAGGCGGGCCAGCCGGTCGCCACACTGAGCGTCCGGTCACACGAGCGGGACCTCGACACCGCGCGGGGGGAGCTCGACAAGGCGCAGGCCGAGCTGCGGCTCGTCAAGCAGGGCGCCAGACCCGAGGAGATCGCCCGCGTCCTCGCCGCCGTGAAGAGGGCCGAGACGAGCGCCGCCTGGAGCCGGCCACGCGCCGAGCGCTACACCCGGATGTACCAGGACGGGCTGATCTCCCAGAACGACTATGAGATCGCCCTGAGGCAGCGCGACATGGACGCGGCCAAGCTCAAGGGGTCGCTCGCCGACCTGAATCTTGCCGAGAGCGGCCCCCGCCGGGAGCAGATCCGGGCCCTCGAGGCCAGGATCCGCGGTCTCGAGGCGCTGGCCGACAACTACGCGACCGACGTGGAGCGCGCGACACTGGTCAGCCCGATCGCGGGACGCGTCGTCACCCCCCGGGTCGAAGGGATCCGGGGCACGTACCTGACGCCGGGTCTGCGCGATCGGGTGATGGAGATCGAGGACGCGCGGACGCTGCACGCCGACATCGAGGTGAACGAGGAGGAGATCGCGGGCGTCCGTCCCGGCGCGCCGGTCCGTCTGGCCGCCTGGACCGATCCCGGCGCGCCCTTCGACGGCCGCGTGCTCAGCATCGCTCCCGTGGCGACGCCGACCGCGTCCGCGGCGACCCTGGCGATGGTCACCGAGGACTCCGCCGACGTCGCCACGCTGCGGATACCGGGCCTGCCTTACCGATTCGTCCGGGTGTTGAGCGAGGTCCCGAACCCGGACGGGCGGCTCAAGACGGAAATGACCGGCTACGCCAAGATCCCGAGTGGCAAGCGGCCGCTCTGGGACGTGCTCTACCGGCCGATGGCCCGCTGGCTCAAAGTGAAGGTCTGGTACCTGATTCCGTGACGGCGGGGGCCGGGGCGGCCGCCTTGCGCGCCGCCACCAGCAGATAGTGGCGGATGTTGAGGACGTAGAGCGACATTCTGCCGCTCATCTTCGCGAGGGCGTCCCGATCGATCGCCCCGGCGAGGCAGCGGGCCCGCAGGAAGCGGACGCAGTTGCGCAGGAACCTCGAGGCGCATTCCTCCCGGGCGTCGACGCTCTCCGCCTCGGCGAAGCCGGCCGACTGGCAGAGCTCGCGGTAGGCGGCGGCGTCCTCCACGTAGTTGAGCATCCGCCCGGGCGGCTTGATCCGCTCCCACCAGCGCGTAAACAGGCTGTCCGAGAGCAGCAGCCGACCTCCCGGTTTCAGGACGCGGCAGGCCTCGCGCAGGAACCTCTCGCGCGTATCGAAATGAAACGCCGCCTCCACGCAGAGGATGTTGTCGAAGGTCCCGTCCTCGAACTTCAGGTCGGCCGCATTCATGAGGAGGAAGCGGCAGCCCGGCGCGTTGGCCGCGCAGGTCTGCAGCTGCTTTTCCGAGATGTTGATCCCGGTGACCGCCTCCGGGGCGTAGTACTTCAGCAGGTGGCGGGTGGTCGCCCCCTTGCCGCAGGCCGCGTCCAGGATGGTCCCCGTCCTCTCCGGCAGGAACGCGAGGAGTTTCTCCATCAGGTTCTCGCACGCCTCCTGCTGGTCGCGCGTTCCCGGCGCCCAGTACCCGAAGTTGACGAAGTCGCTGTGCCCCCAGTACGCGCGGAACAGATCGTCGTACATGAACTGGTCGTAGACCCGGTTGATCCGGGCGGACGGGGCGGCGGCCGCCGGGGCGCCGGAGCGCCGCGTCTCATCCATTGACCAGCACCGTCTCTCCGAGGGTGCGGCCAGCCAGCAGGCGCTTCAGGACGGTCACCCCCTCGGGAAGCTCCCTCTGCCGCTCGAGATAGACCTCGTCCTCGGCGCGGACCTGGGCCCGGCGCGTCTCATCGCACAGCAGCGCGCGGAACAGGTCGCCGGTCTCCTGCCCGCCGTACAGCTCGGCCTGGATGAACGGGCTGGACGGCGTGCTGCCGACGCGGATCATCTCGTCGGGCAGCGGGATGGAGGGCGCGGCGGCATCGAACAGGAGCCGGCGAGACGACGACGGGGCCTCCCCCTTGCCTGGCCTTCGCACCGGATACATGACGTGCGGGTAGACCGAGCCGGCGCGCCGGC
>DAISWT010000066.1:4955-5741 GCA_036826235.1 Acidobacteriota bacterium
GCCTGATCGCGCTGCCTGCCGCCTCCCGGTCCAGGATCTCCTGCGCCGTCCAGGAGTTCACCAGCGCGACACCGGGGACGTTGCCGACCGCCTTCGCCAGGGTGAAGGAGACGATGTTCTCGGTCAGGACGAGATCGGAGGACAGCAGCAGCGCGTCGAACTCCGACAGGGGCAGACCGGCGAGGTTGACCACCTGGACACGTTTGGCGGACGACGGGCGCAGCAGCGTCCCGTCGTTGACCGACACGATGGTCACCGGCCGCGCGACGTCGGCCAGGTACTCCGTCAGGATCTCACCCAGGTCGTCGTACAGCGGCGCCTTCAGGGCCTTGGAGAGCCGGAAGCTCCACCGCGGCACGCTGTGGAAGATCAGGGCGCCCTCCCCCTGCGCCCCTTCCCCCAGGTAGCGGGCGCGCACCTGCGTCCTGACGTCCGGATCGACGCGCAACGGCATGGTCATGCTCTTGTACGGATGCCCCTGCCGTCCTTCGACCCGGGCCGGCTCGTGCAGGGGGCACGGCAGGAGGATGCACATGCGCTCGAAGATCGGACGCCAAGCTCTGGCGATCAGCCGGAAGAACATCTGCGAGGACAGCCGCGCCATCAGCTTCTGCACGGACGGCGTCGACCCGACGTGATCGATCGCCACCAGGAGGGCGTCGAGCCCGTCCAGATCGCGCAGCCACCTCAGATCGGCCAGCGGGTACTGCCGGTTCAACCGCAGCGCCAGGAGCGAGCGCAGCTCCGAGAAGATGACGACGTTCGGATCGAACTCCTCGATCATCC
>DAISWT010000066.1:5781-10546 GCA_036826235.1 Acidobacteriota bacterium
TGAGGTCTCCCGTCATCTCCCGGACCCGGTCACCGAAGTGCGGCCGCACGATCTGCGCCGCCTGGACGGACGCCAGGAACCAGACCTCCCCCCCACCCGAGACGATGCTCTGGGCGAGGGCGAGGGCGGTCGCCGTCTCACCGGTCGCCATCCAGGTCGGCGTCACAAACAGGGCCCGGACCTTTGGCTCGGCCACCCGCGTGCTCTCCGTTTGAGTCGATGCCGTCATCCTAGCACAGCCCCTTCCCGAGCATCCCGGCCGGCGGCTCCAGGCCGTAGAGACCCAGCACGGTCGGCGCGACGTCGTAAATCCTCAGCCCCCGCAGCTCGCCCCTGGGCCGCCCGTCGGCCCCGCCCGACAGGATAAAGATGCCGTGCCAGTCGTGGTTGGCGTCGTCGGGCCCGGTGTCGTTCTCGAAGGTGTGAATGCCCTTCAGACCGACCGAGCCGATCGAGCGCCAGTCGAGGTTCCCGAAGTAGCAGGTCAGGTCGGGCGCGACATTGCGCACCTCGCGGTACAGGTCCTCGGGGCGGTGGGCCTTCGTGCCGATGTTGCGGCCGGACGGGTCCTCGATCCCCTCGATCTCGGCGATCAGATCGTTGCGCACCCTGTCGTAGTCGTGCGGGTCGATCGTCCCCAGCGGCTCCCGTCCCTTCACGTTCATGAACAACCGCCCGTAGTAGCCGCCGTCGCCCCAGGCCTTCGTCCTACTCCAGTCAATCTCGGTCTTGCCGATCGGCGTCGTCTTCTCCGGGTACGACTTGAGCGTCAGGTATCCCTTCTGGATCAGCCACTCGTTGAAGCAGATGCCCCCGTCGAGCTTCTTGGCCCCGTGGTCCGACACGACCAGGACCGCCGTGTCCGACGGAAACAGCGACAGCAGCTCCCCGATCTCCTGGTCGCAGTAGCGGTAGTAGTCGCGGATGGCGTTCTCGAACGGGTTGCCGCGCTCGTATTTCGGGTGATCCGGATCCATGAACTTCCAGAACGAGTGATGGATGCGGTCCACGCCCATCTCGACCATCATGAAGAAGTCCCACGGCCTGGTCTTCACGAGATGCTTGGCCACCGCGAAGTGCTTGCGCGTCTTGTCGTAGATCCGTTTCAGGAGGGCGTCCTTGTCGTCGGTGCGGAACCCTTCGACGTCGACGACGTATCCCGGCGCCACCCTCTCGATCTCCGCGCGCAGATCGGGCGGGTAGGTGTAGGTGCTGCCGGTGGACGGGGTCAGAAAGCAGCCGACCTGGACGCCGTTCACCGGCTTCGGCGGGAACGACGGCGGCACGCCCAGGACGATGACGTTCTTGCCGGCGCGGCCCAGAAGATCCCAGAGCGCGTCGCTCTTCAGGACCGAGGCGTTCGCCATCGACAGGCCGTCGTACGAATGGTCCTTGCGGTTGCGGAAGCCGTAGATTCCCAGCTGGCCCGGGTCCTGACTGCGCATCATGCAGGCCCAGGCCGGCACGGTGATCGGCGGGTGGGTGCTCTCGAGAGGCCCGAAGCACCCTCGTTCCATCAGGGCCTTGAGGTGGGGCAGGTGCTCCCGGTAGCGCTCGAAGACGAGACGGGGGGCGGCGCAATCCAGCCCGATGACGGCGACTTTCATCCCGGAACTTGCCCTTCCTGCTAGGCCTCCGACCCGCGCGGGATCGGCGCCAGGCGCTCGGTCGGCGCCGGCTCCTCGGTCCCGCCGGCCGGCAGGTACGCCAACGACTGCAGGAAGAACACGATTCCCCGGGCGCTGTCCTGCGGCATCTCGCGCTCCGTCTGCACCACCAGTTCGGGCCGCAGCGGCGGCTCGTACGGATCGGAGACCCCGGTGAAGTGCTCGATCTGGCCGGCCAGCGCCTTCTTGTAGAGTCCCTTGACGTCGCGCCGGATGCACTCCTCGATCGGGCAGCTGACGTGGATCTCGGCAAAGCGGCCGATCTCGGCGCGGGCCGCGTCGCGGGCCGCGCGGTAGGGCGAGATGGCCGCCACGATCACCACGGCGCCGGCCTCGGTCAGAAGACGGGCGACGTACGCGATGCGGCGCACGTTCTCGTCGCGGTCCTCCTTCGAGAAGCCGAGCCCCTTGTTCAGCCGCTCGCGCACCTCGTCCCCGTCGAGGACGATCACCCGCTGGCCCATCCCCTCCAGGAGGATCGCCAGCCGGCGCGCGATGGTGCTCTTGCCGGCGCTGGGCAGGCCGGTCAGCCAGATCGTCATTCCCTCACGCTCCACAAACTTCCTCATGCACCGGCCTCCGGGAAACGGCAGCGCTAATAAAGTGATGGCGTACTTATACCGCGGCTTTCGACAAAGTCAATAGTCTCAATCACTTTCTCGGGGTCATCCCGACACGGAATGTCACCCTGCGCATGAATTCCCGGCCCGGTTTCGTGACATGCGTCAACCGGCCGACGGGATGAGCGGAAAAATTCGATCGGCCGGGGCGGGTCTTGCCTTATCATGCCCGCCATTCGGCCGGCGGTCCATGCGCCGTTCCGACAAGGGAGGTGCTGCCATGCCTTTCGGAAGCCTGTGGATCCCGGTGATCGTTTCCGCGGTCGTCGTCTTCGTGGCCAGCTCGATCCTCCACATGGCGCTCAAGTACCACAAGGCCGACGTGAAGTCCCTTCCCAACGAAGACGCCGTGCGGGAGGCGCTCGCGAAGGGCAACCCGGCGCCCGGGGTCTATTTCACGCCGCACTGCGCCGACATGAAGCAGATGAAGGATCCCGCCATCGTGGCCAAGTTCGAGAAGGGGCCCGTCGCGATGCTCACGGTCTACCCGAAGGGCGCCCCGATGATGCAGAAGCACCTGGCTCTGTGGTTCGGGTTCAGCGTTCTGGTGAGCTTCGTCGCCGCCTACGTGGCCCGGCACACGCTCCACCCCGGTGAGGCCGGCATGCTCGTGATGCAGGTCACCGGCACCGTTGCCTTCGCCGCCTACGCCCTGTCGTACGTCAGCGACTCGATCTGGAAGGGGCAGCCGTGGGCCAACACCGTGCGCGCCATCGTCGACGGCGCCATCTACGCCCTGCTGACGGGTCTCACCTTCCGTCTGCTGTGGCCGGCCGCGTAACGCTTGGTCGCAAGGGATCAACCGGCCCTCTGCCCGTCGAGATGCTTGTTGAAGAATTCGAGGACCCGGCGTCTGTAATCGGCGCCGGCGTACCGGCAGAGTTCGACATGGGCCGCGCCCGGGACAAGCCAGAGCTCTTTCGAGCCGGGAGCGGCTGCGAATAAAGCCCTCGTTTCCTCGGGCGTAGTCCGGTGATCCTCGGCGCCGCCGATCACCAGCACGGGCGCCCGGAGATGCCCGATCTTCTCAATCGGTGACAATTCGCCCACCGGGATTCCCAGGCGGTCCTTGACCTGGAGCGTCAGCAGAGGCGCCAGCCAGTCGCCGACCGGCCCAAGCACCGGGTGAAGTCGATGGGCGGTCGCATGCCCGATGTCCGGATAGACGGCTTCAAGGATCACCGCGTCGGCGTCGACGGGACGCGGACCCAGGAGACACGCGGCGCCCCCGAGGGAACAACCGATGACCCCAACGCGATTGCGGGAGTCGTGGTCGCGGAGAAACCGCACTGCGGCCTCGACGCCGGCTGACTCCTGGTAGCCAAACGTGATGTGCTGCCCGGGACTTTCGCCATGGGCCTGAAGGTCGAACAGAAGAACCGAGTAACCGGCGGCGCGCAGGAATCGTGCCCGATCGATCATGCTGCGACGATCCGACCGGATTCCATGGACGAGCACGATGCCGCCCTTGTCCCGATCACCCGGAACGAACCAGCCCCGGAGCAGGTCGCCCGTCTCCGTTCGGAACTCGATGGATCGCCCCGCCAGATCGGACGGCGGGAGCCCGACGGGATGGTTCGCCGGCGCGACCAGGATGGACCCGGCCCACAGCCCGACCGTCGCCGCCCCCGCGAGAGCCACAACCGGAAGAGCCACAATCGTTCCCAGACGCTTCAACTGGAGGTCTCGCCCCGGGGGCTCTCAGCCCGGAATGCTCTCGATGTGCGGCAGGCGGTCGGCGACGACGGGCCGCGGGTCGGAGGCGCGCCAGAGGTTGCGCCCCCAGGTGGCGACGGCCTCGACTCCGATGTTGATGTACGGCAGGACGATCAGGGTCAGGACGGTGGAGGACGCCAGCCCGCCGATGACGGTACGCGCCAGGGGGTAGTAATAGGCGTCGCCGACGCTGGAGCGGCCGAGGGCGAGCGGGATGAGACCGACGATGGCCGTCAGGGCGGTCATCAGGACGGCGCGCAGGCGGTCGCGGCCGGCCTGCAGGATGGCGTCGTCGCGCCCGAGCCCCGCGCGCCGGAGCTGGTTCATGTGGTCGAGAAGGACGATGCCGTTCTTGACGACGATGCCGATCAGCATCAGCAGGCCGATCTGCGCCATGATGTTGAACGGCGTGCGCGTCGCCGCCAGCAGCCAGGCGGTGCCGGGGAGCGCGAACGGGATCGAGAAGAGGATCGCGAACGGCTGGGCGAGCGACTCGAAGAGCGACGCCATGGCGATGTAGACGAGAAGGAGGGCCAGCAGGAAGTTGGTCCCCATCTGCGCATTCTCCTCCCCCTGCTGGATGATGTTGTCGTCCCAGGACCAGTTGTAGCCGGGCGGCAGGTCGAAGGCGTTCATCAGCCCCTCGATCTCCTTCTTGGCCTTGTCCCACTCCTTCCCGTCGTAGGTGGCGTTGACCGCCACGCGGACCTTGCGGTTCTCGCGGGCGATCTGGTCGGCGCGGCGCACCACCTGGAACGAGGC
>DAISWT010000067.1:0-10534 GCA_036826235.1 Acidobacteriota bacterium
TTCAAGTATTCGATCGAACAGGGGCTGATCACGCCCGCGATGCGGGTCGTGTTCGGGACGTTCACGGGGCTGGGCTGTCTGGTCGGTGCGGAATGGCTGCGGGGCCGCGGCTACCGGCAGACGGCGGAGGGGATCTCCGGGGCGGGAGTGGTGATTCTGTACGCGGCGTTCTGGGCGGCGCACGTTCTGTACGGGCTCATCGGCATGCCTCTGGTGTTCGGGCTGATGGTGCTGGTCACCGCCGCCTGCTGCCTGCTGGCGGTGCGCCACTCGTCGCTCTTGGTCGCCGTGCTCGGGCTGGTGGGCGGATTCGCCACGCCGCTCCTGCTGTCGAGCGGAGAGGATCGGCCGATCGGGCTGTTCGGGTACGTGCTGCTCCTGGATCTCGGTCTGCTCGCGGTGGGACGGAAACGCGGCTGGCCGTCGCTCGGCGTCCTCAGTCTTCTCGGGACCGTGCTGCTGCAGACGCTCTGGATCGTCACCCGCATGGGGCCGGCGCGCCTGTTCCTGGGGCTGGTCATCCTGGCGGTGTTCGCGGTCCTGTTCGTGCTGGCCGGTCGTCTCGTCGGCGGCCGGGAGCCGCGCGGCGCGTGGCTGTGGAGCCAGGTCGGCGCCATCCTGTTCCCGTTCGCCTTCGCGCTCTATTTCGCCGCCCGCGTCGGCCTGGGGCCGCACCTGTATCCGATCGCCATCCTGCTGGCGCTTTTGGGCGCGGGCGCCTGCTGGGTGGCGCGCGAGCAGAAGGTGCCTGCCCTCGGCTTGGGGGCGGCGACCGCCAGCGCCGTGGTGACCGCCGTGTGGCTCCTGCAGCACCCGCTGACGGTCGCGCTGGCCTGGGAGACGGTCGGCGTGGCGGTCGGGCTGGCGGCGATTTTCCACCTGTTCGTCGAGCTCGACCCGGAGCCGCACGGTTCCGAGGGCCCGGCGCCCGCGGCGCTGATGGCGGCGGGCGGGTTCTTCCTCCTTCTGCTGTTGGCGGCGGGCTTGGCGGACGTGCCGATCGTTCCGTGGCTCGCCGGCTGGACCGGGATCGCGTGTCTTTTCTATCGCCACGCAGCGTTCCCGGAACGGGGCGGGCTCCAGGTGGTGGCCGCCGTCGGTCTCGGGATCGGGCTGTCGGTCCTGCACCTGTCGCACTTCGCCAGTGCCGTCTTCCCGCCGGGCGAGATGTTTTTCGCTCTGCTGGCCGGCTTCCCGATCGTGCTGCAGCTGGTCGCGCAACTGCGCCGGGATGAGGAGGTGCGCCTCTCCGCCCAGCGGGCCGCGGCGACGCTGCCGGTGCTGCTGCTGGTGTTCCTGGCGGCGGCGCCGTTCACCCTGTCGCTCGAGGCGCTGCCGGCGCTCGGCGGCGGGCTCATCCTCGGGGTCCTGGCGCTGACGGCGGCGACGCGGCTGGGGAAGGGGGCCTGGTGCGCCGCCGCGGTCGGAGCGACGCTCCTGGTGCACACCGGCTGGACGTTCGGGCGCGACGGCCTGCGGGGGGAGCCGCGCGAGATGCTCGTCGCGTTCGTCGTGCAGACGGCGGCCGTGGTCGTGTTCACGATCTGGCCGCTGCTCGCCGTGCGGCAGTTCTCGGGCGACCGTCTCGCCTGGTACGCCGCGGCGCTGGCCGGGCCGCTGTGGTTTTCGACCTTGCGACGGCTGTTCGTGTGGAGCTTCGGCGACTCGTTCATCGGCGTGCTGCCGGTCGCCCTCGGCGCCCTGTCTCTGGTCGCGGCGGACCGGGCCCGCCGGGCCTGGCCGGCGACCGATCCGATACGCCGCAGCGCCCTGGTATGGTTCTCGGCGGTGGCGCTGTGTTTCGTTGCGGTCGCCATCCCGCTGCAGCTCGAGAAGCAGTGGATCACCATCGGCTGGGCCCTGGAGGGGCTGGCGGTCCTGGCCCTCTGGAAGCGGCTGGATCACCCCGGTCTGAAGTACCTGGGCCTGGCGCTTCTCGGCGCGACGACGGTGCGTCTGGTCGCCAATCCGGCGCTGCTGGGGTATTACCCGCGCTCGACCATCCGGATCGTGAACTGGCTGATGTACACCTACTTCGTGCCGGCGGCGGCGCTCCTGGCGGCCGCGGCGCTGCTGAAGCCGCGCGAGACGGAGCGCGCCCGGCCCTGGGAGACCGGTCTGTACGCCGCGGGCCGCCCGGTCGGCGCCATCGGGTCGGGGCTGGCGGCCATCGTGGTCATCTTCGTGTGGATCAATCTCACCATCGCCGACTGGTTCGCCACGGGGCCGGTCCTCAGTCTGCGCTTCGGCGAGGAGCCGGCGCAGCGTCTCACGGTGTCGATCGCCTGGGGGATCTACGCGCTGATCCTCCTCGGCTTCGGAATGGCGCGCGACTCGCTCGGGCTGCGCTGGACCAGCCTCACATTCCTGCTGGTCACGATCGGCAAGGTGTTTCTCTATGATCTCGGAGCGCTGCGCGATCTGTATCGCGTGGCGTCGCTGGTGGGGCTGGCCGTGTCGCTGATCCTGGTGTCGCTCCTGTACCAGCGCTTCGTGTTCCGCAAGGCCTCCCAGGAGAGAGCATGAGGCGGACGCCCGTCGTCGTGGCCCTGGCCTGCGCGGTCGCCGGGTGCGCGGCGGTCCTGTGCGCGCGAGCGGCGCGGGCGGAGGGACCCGGGGGGGCGCGAGCCGACCGGCCGCAACCGGTCGAGCTCCGCCGGCTGTTCCCGAGAGAGGCGGAGGTCGCGGTCAAGGGCGGCGGCCTGTCCCGCCTGGTGCTGCCGCCCGCCATCCTGACGGCGTGCCGGCCCGATCTGTCGGACCTCCGGCTGTTCGACGCGCGGGACAAAGAGGTGCCGTTCCTGGTCGACGCCGGCGCGGGAAAGCCGGCCGGAGTCGAGATCACCCAGCGCTTCGAGCCCAAGGTCCTCGAAGCCGCCCGCGCCGAGATCCGGCGGGAGAGCGGGCCGCCGCTGCGCCGGGAGACGCTCGAGATCTCCATGCCGGCGGCCGAGCCGCAAACAGGCGGCTGGGTCCTGGTCGTGGAGCCGCGCCAGGGCGAGTTCGTCTGCCGCGTCAGCGTGGACGGGATCGGCACGCCGGGTAGCCCCGACCGGCTCGTGGAGAGCGGATCGATCTTCCGGCTCTCCTGTAACCGATCTTCAACCAAGCCACTTCGCCCTCCGCCTGCCCCTGCCCCCGTATCGCGGACCGCGGCTGCGCATCGTGTTCGAGACCGAGCACCCCTTCTGGCTCGAGCCGGCCCTGCGACTCGAGAGCGCCAGGGCGATCGAGCGGGCGGGGAAGATCGACGTACCGCTGGACGTGCTGTCCGTGCGCGGCGCCGACGGGCGCACGGTCGTCGACCTGGCCCGCCCGCGCGGAATCGTCCCGAATCTGCTGCGAATCGAGACGGCCACGCGCACCTTCGACCGCCGCGTCGAGGTGCGGGATGACGGGCCGGCCGGCGGCGGCGCCCTCGGGTCTGGGACGATCTTCCGGGTCGAGGCGCTGGTCCCCGTCGGTGATCAGGAGGTGGCGCTCCGGCCGGCGCGTGGCGACCGGCTGCGCGTCGAGATCGACGACGGGGACAGCCCGGCTCTGGAGCGCCTGGCCTTCGCCGCGGTCATCAGGCAGCCGTCGCTCATCTTCTCCGCCGACGCGGGGCGCGCGGGCGAGGCGTTCGGGACTCTGCGCTTCGGCGGGGGACGGGCGCACACGCCGCGCTACGACCTCGCCGGGCTCCTGCCGGCCCCGGCCGCGACCGTGACCGGCAAGCGCGCCGAGGCGGCGGCGTTGCTGTACGACCCGGCGGCGGTGCAGGCCGCGCGCCTCGGCGACGCCCGCCCGAACCCGGCATACGACGGAGCGCCGGCGCTGGCCTTCGCCATGCGCCCCGCCGCCCGGGTCGACCGGCGCCTGTTCAGCCATCAGCGGACCCTCACCGTCCCGTCGAGCGCCGAAGGACTGTCGCGGCTGCGGATCGAGCCGGCCGACCTCGCCGTCCTGAGCGACGACCTGTCGGACCTGCGCGTCGCAGACGCCGAATCGCAGCAGTGGCCCTACCTGGTCGAGCGGGAGGCGGCGACCGACCTCGTCCCGCTCGAGATGGAGGGACCGAAGAGCCGCGACCGGACGTCGCGCTACACGCTGCGGCTGCCCGTCTCGCCGATGCGCTTCGATCACCTGATGCTTGACACCGCCGCCGGGTTCTTCGACCGCGGCTTTAGCCTCGAGGCGAAGATCCCCGACAAACAGGAAACGACCATCCTGCGCGGGCGACTGACGCGCCCCATCGACGACCCGCGACCGGTGAGCATCGCCGTCCCGTCGGTGCGTCTGGCGTCGATCGATCTGGTCATCGAGGACGGCGACGACGCGCCGCTCGAATTCCGCTCGGCGCAGGCGCGCGTCGTCCTGCCCGAGGTGTATCTCACAGCGCCCGAGGGCCGCTACGCCCTGCTGCTCGGCGCGCCCGATCACGACCCCCCGCGCTACGAGCTCGAGCGTGTGCGCGACGTCGTGCTGGCGGTCAAGGCCGCTCCGATCGCGGCCGGACCGCTTGAGCCGAACAAGGACTACAGCCTGCAAGCCCGGCTGAAGGGCCAGGGATATCGACAGACCGCGCTCCTCTGGACAGCGCTCTCCGCAGCGGTCGTCGTGCTGGTGGTCATGACCCTGCGCCTGGCGCGTCGCGAGTCGTCGCCGGCCGCCTGAGCCAGGTATCCCGTTTGGGTCGATCGGCCGGCCCCCGCGAGCCTCTGCCCGGAGCTGGCTTGTCGCATTCTGTGTGTACCTCCTGAGCGTGGTCGGCGGTCTCCTGCTGCTCGTCGTGCCCGGTGTCTATGTCGCGGCACGCTACGCGCTCTTCGGGCCCGTGTTCGCGACGAGACAGGCAACTGCGCTGGAAGCGCTGCGCGACGCCGGCGCCCTCTCGCACCGCCGGCGGTGGGCGATGTGACGATTCGTGCTGGCCGCCCTGGCTCTCAATGTCGCCGGCGCGGCCCTGCTGGGTCTCGGCTTGATTATCTCGTTTCCGGTCTCGCTGCTGGCGGCCTCCAGTCTGTTTCGCACCCTGCAGCACGCGCCGGTGGCGTCCAGCGATGCTCGGACGGACGGCGCGAGTGAGCCGATTCGCCCAGGTTGCCCTTGACATTGGGCGCAGACCGGGACAGATTTCAAGGATCCACCGTTGCTTGTTGCAGGTCCGCCTGAGAGAACTTCGACTCGGCCGGTCGTGCGTGCCAGGCCGGAGGGGCTCAACGTGTCCGTCGGGGAATCGTCCGCCAAGCGTGGTGGAACCGGTCCGGCCGCCAGGCCGGCGTCCGGGCACCGCACCCCTGTGGTCCTCTGGGTCTGTGTCCTCCTTGCGCTCATTCCCGCCCTGGCCCGGGCCGATTGCGTGAGCGAGGAGCGCTGCGCAACCGGGACCTGTCCCTTCTCCGATCCTGCGACTTGGACGGACGCGTCGTGCGGGGCTTCCCCGGGGTACCCCGGACCAGACTCAAGTTGGCAGATCCTGGCGGGCCACTCGGTCGTCTACGATGCGGACGGCCTCACCGTCGGTCCCGGGATCATCAGTGGGACGCTGTCCTTCGACCCTTCGAACCTCGCACGGGATGGGCTGGGATTCCGGACCCTCATTCTTCGCCCGACGAGCGTCGCGGAGGCCCTCACGGTCTCGAACGGAGGCGTTCTCCGGCTCCGAGGGAGCGACCGGGTGCTCTTCGATACCGCCAGGAACGGCCAGCCGGGCTACCTGCTCGTCGCAAACGGCGGACTCCTCGACGCCCAGGGGAACACCTTCGACACCCAGGTGCTCTCGATTCTCGATGGCCCGGCGACTCCGGCGATCTGCGGCTCCTACAGCGGGCGGATCTGGGTGGTCGGAGTGGCGGGGGGGATCGATCGGGCCAAGCGGGGCCGGCGAATCGTGTTCAAGAGCGGCAAGGCGCGCAACCGGCACTTCGAGATCGTCTCGGTGGATCCCGCGAGCAAGACGGTGACGCTGTGCAGCCAGCTCGAGGATGCCGCAAGCCTCGGGGAGCGCCTCACGCCGCACGCCGCCTTCGCCGCGTCGCGCGTCCGGCCCATGTCCCTGCACACCGAGCCGACCGTCGTTGACGACACCAGCCCCGCGTACGCGGTCCCGGCTGCCGGCGATCTCGTCACGCTCGTCGACGACGTGTGGTTCGATCAACCCGTCGGCACGCTCGGGTATGCGATTATTCCGTCCAACGGAACCGGCTGGAACAACCGGATCGATCCGTTGCCGGTGTTCAACGCGGTCAACTTCAACCACATCGGCGTCTCGAACTCGAGCGCGTGCATCGGCATCTTCGAGCCACAGGTGCCAACCCAGGCGACACCCGGTTTCTCCTATAACAACGTCCACGACACGCGCTGCTTCGCCCCGGTCAACTTCTACGGCTGGAGTCACGCCTCGATCCAGTGGAACGCCATCCACGACGACCAGGGCAGCGCCGACACGCAGGGCGGTCTGTACCTGCTGAGCGACTTTTTCGCAGAGCCGAATGTCGTCCTGAACGACCTCGACGTCTCCGACAATATCCTCTACCGCGTTCGCGGCAACCACATCGCCCTCGGGTCTGCGGACGATGTCATCCAGGCGACGAATCTCCGCGTGACCCGCAACCTGATCTACGAGGGATGCACCACCCAAGCGAGCGAATGCGACGCCATCGAGCTGGCCCACTGCGATGGCTGCGTCGTCTCCCACAACGTGGTGTACGACATCTATGGCGGCAGCGGGTTCGCCGGGGGGGGCATCGAGGGCGGTTTCAACACGAACACCGTGGTCGACCACAATTGGGTCGTGAACACCTTCAGCGCCCTTTATGGAACGCCGAACGGCGGCCCATCGGGATTGACGTTCATCCACAACTACGGCTCCGGGGCCTACCACGACGACGCGGCCGTCGGAGGTCGGTACTACTCCAACGTCCTGAAGAACTGGGGGCTTTCGAACCGGGGAGCCGGTGCCGGAATCAACTCGCCGCTGACGGCGAAGGGGAACTTTCTCCTGGGCAATGATGAGTCGTCGGCGAGCAGCGTGGACTGCACCGGCGCATACGGTTGTTCAAGGTACGGGTTCTCCCTCAGCAAGAGTCTTCAGAACCCGTCCGGTACGCCCGTCATCCTGCAGGACAATGTCGTGGAGGGGCTCGCCTCATTTTTTTATGGCGGGGCGGTCAGCCTCAGCAGCTTCGGAGGGGCGGACCCGGACTACGACGTCACCGCCTCCAACATCACCTTCAACAACCGACGCCGCACCCTGACTTATGTCTCGATTCTGGATCTGTCGATGACGACCAATAACCCGATCTCCGTTGTCGTGAGCGATTCTTGCATCGAGAACGCCAACGACGGCCTTGCGGCCATCTGCAGCGACCTGTCGAACGTGACGGACAGAACGTATCGGCTGTACTCGCGGCTCACCTCTGATCCGACGGAGAGCGGCGGGATCGAGGACCCTCTGTGCGCCAACACCCTGTTTAGCCGGGTCGCCTCGTTCAAGTACGTCGCCGATGAACCGGGGCCGGGTAGCTCGACGGTGGACTACAACCTGGCCCCCGATTCCCCCCTTCAGGCGGGGCCCTTCGGCGGCGTCGTCGGGATCCGCGGCTTCCACTTCGACCGTGCTTCATTGGGGGATCTCTGGGGTGGCGTCCTGCCGTTCGACGGCGAATTCCCCGCCGACGTCGACAACGGCGCCGGCCTGTCCGATCGCGACGGTGACGGCGTGCTCGACCTGTACGATGGCTGCCCGGACACCGCGGACGCCGCTCAAACGGACAGCGAAGGCGATGGGGTCGGCGACCTGTGTGACAACTGTCCGTTCGCCGCCAATCGCTCACAGGCGGACGCCGACTTCGATGGCGTCGGTGACGTCTGCGACAACTGCCGCGACGTCTTCAACCCTTCGCAGAGCGACGCCAACGGGAACAGGGTGGGGGACGCCTGCGAGAGGAGCCCGGTGCTCCACGTGTCGTCCGACCCCCATGATTTCCCGGATTTCGCGAGCATTCAGGCGGCGGTGAACGCGGCCCAGAAGTCGGGGACGACCATCGAGATCGAGCCGGGGACGGGATACTTGGGGACGGTCGTCGTCGATTCGGGCAGGCAGCTCTCGTTCGTGGGTGACAGCGCGCGGGGGGAGATCGTCGTCAATGGTGGCTCCGGACCGGCGTTCGACCTACGCTCCACTTCAGGGACGGTCCCCATGGTGATCAGGGGCCTGACCATCACCGGCCAGGATGGGATTCACACGACGGTCCCGTTGCAGGTGAGCGAGACACGCTTCCTCCAGATCCCGGGGACGGCGGTGCGGACCTCGAAGCAGGCGCACCTGTTCAATGTGCTGATGAGTTCGTCGGGGCGGGGAGTGCTCATCGACTCGGGCGGCTCGCTGCAGATGGAGTACGCGACCGTCGCCGGGAACTCGGGGCCGGCGGTGGACAACAACGCCAACGGTACGGTCGCCATCACGACCAGCATCCTGTATGGAAACAGCGGTGGGGACCTGAGGAGCGTCGCATGCTCGTCGCTGTCCTGGACCGATCTCACCACCACCGCCTGCGTCGGGCAGAACGGCAACATATCGAGCAACCCGTCGCTGCTACCGGACTTCCACCTGAGCTCGCTCTCCCCCTGCCTGGACCGCGGCCCGAGCCCCGCGACGTTCACCGGCCAGCCCCCGACCGATGGGGCGGGGAACCTGAGACTGCGCGACTACGACGGGGACGGCCTCGCCAACAGCGACCTCGGGGCTTTCGAGGAGGTGAACCCGCTCCTGGCGCCCGGCGAAGTTGAGAACGTTCGCTGGACGGACAGGACCCACATGGTCTGGGACGCCCTCCCGGGGGCGACCCAGTACCACCTGTACCGGCGGACTCTGCCGGGTTCCTATTCGTCGTTCGGGACCTGCTACGACACGGCCGACCCCGTACGGTCGGATACCCAGCTCCGGGACACTGCCAATCCGCCCAAACAGCAAGGGTGGTTCTATCTCGTGACCGGGGAGGACGCCCTCGGAAGCGAGGGGACGCTGGGCTTCCTGACGGGTGCGGAGCGCAGCAACTTCGCACCATGCCCGTAGGAGCTCCTGTTTGAGACGTCGCTCATCGCGGTACCACGCGCTGCAAGGGGAGGCGCCGGAGCGGGCGCGCGGCTCCATGTCGTGAATCATCGCCCCGCTCACGGACCTCCGCCAGGTGGCATCGCTCGTTGGCAGCCGAACGATGGACGCGCGCCTACGGCCCCGATGAGGGCACAGTCCTGATCGCGAGATAGTCGATATTGAGCGTCCGGTTCTTGGGCCCCGAGGTCACGGTGTTCTCTACCCGGATATAGACCGCGCGCCCCAGGGTGGCCGGTCCGAACGGGACTTCGATTCGGGACTCGGTGCTGAAATTCACGACGGCCCCCGGGATGACGCTGAAGGACACGTTGTCGGTCGAGTAGGAGAACCGGAAGGAGTCCCCCGCGGAATTGACCGGCCGGAAGCCCTCGATTACGAGCGCGTGTGAGGCCGCCGGGACATTGTCGAACCGCCACGTGTGCCGCAGCTGCGTCGCCGAGCGCGTCCTGGCCGTCTGCAGCACCTCCCGGATGTCGTCCGACTTGCGTGTGTCGGTGTACGAGCCGCTGAGGATCGATCCGGCGAGAGTCTGGAAGTCGCTTCCTGCGAGGACTTGCGGCGGCTCGCTCCGGCCCGTGTGGCGGGCATCGGCGTGGAACATCGGCCACGGCCGGGGATTCGAGCGTCCGCCCGGGAGGTCCCAGACGTACAAGTTCCCGCTGAAATCGATCCACGCTATCTCAAGCAACCCGTCGCCATCCAGGTCCGCCACGGCGGGCGTATTGACCGCGAAGGCGCCGATACTCATCGTGGGTTTCGGGAAGCCGGCGAGAACCGTCCCGTTGACGCCATAGGCGCTCAGCGAATCGGGCGCCTCATTCGACACCATCACGTCCGCCTTGCCGTCGCCGTCGAGATCCGCCAGGGCCGCGGCGCTGACCCCGAAATACGAGTTGTTGATCGGGCCGTCGTATCGCACCGGCCAGCCGGGCAGGGGAGTTCCGTCCGCGTGCCAGGCATAGAAGAGGTTGACCAACGCTCCGTTCTGGATCACCCCCGTCAGCCCGGCAACGACCTCGGGTGAGCCGTCCCCGTCCAGGTCGCCGACGGCCGGCGAGTTCACCGGCACGCCCGCGGTCGCCTGCGGCCAGCCGGGCACGTCCGTGCCGTCCGCGTTCAGCGCCAGGACCCGCCCATCGGCGGCGCCCACGACGATCTCCCGCGTGGAGTCGCCGTCCAGCTCACCCAGGGCCGGATAGGAGTAGTAGACGCCGTCCGGAGCCGACGGGTTGATCGTCCGGGGCCAGCCTGGAAGGGTCGTGCCGTCGGAGCCGAGCAGATAAAGGTTATTCGGCGTGAAGAGATCGATGACCGCGATCTCACTGCGCCCGTCGCCGTCGACGTCGCCCACCACCGCGGGACTCAGGAGGGTCGTGCCCGAATCCAGGAACCGCGGCCAGCCCGGCAGGGAAGCGCCCGAGACGTTCAGCACGT
>DAISWT010000068.1:0-1151 GCA_036826235.1 Acidobacteriota bacterium
GGGTGACGGCGAGGACGAAGACGAAGGGCTGCTTTTCATCGGCGATCGTGGCAAGGTGCTGATCATCGATCATCCGGTCGTCGCCTCGGTCCAGGACCGCGTGCGCGGTTTCGAGGACGAGATGAAGGCGCATCCTGCGATCACGATCGTCGGCCGGCCTTCGGGCGATGGCCAGCGCGCCAAGGCGATGGCGGTCATGGAGGACATGCTCCAGGCGCACCGCGATCTCGCCGGAGTGTTCGGGATCAACGACGATTCGGCGCTGGGCGCGCTCGCCGTTCTCGTCGCGGCCGGACGCAAGGACATCGTCGTGGTGGGCTACGACGCGACGCCCGAAGCCCGCCGCGCGATCAGCGGCGGCAGCCCTCTCAAGGCGGACGTCATCCAGGACCCGAAGAAAATCGGACGGACCGCGATCGAGATGGTGGCGCGCCACCTGGCGGGACAGCCGGTGCCGCCGGTCGTGAACGTGGAGGTCGGTCTCGTCGACCGGTCATCCCTGACCCCAAGATGACGCCCGACCCGGACGGACCCCTCCTGGCAGCGTCAGGGGTATCGATGACCTTCCCGGGTGTCCGCGCCCTCGATGGCGTCGACTTCGACCTCGGACGCGGCGAGATCCACGCGCTGCTCGGCGAGAACGGGGCCGGCAAGTCGACGTTCATCAAGGTCCTGGGCGGCGCGGTGGTACCCGACTCCGGCGACGTGAAGCTCGCCGGCTCCCCCCTGCCGTTCGGCGATCCGCTCCAGGTAAGGCACCGCGGGCTGAATGTCGTGTACCAGGAGCTCGCGCTGGTTCCGGAGCTGAGCGCGGCGGAGAACATCTTTCTGGGCCGTGAGCGCGGCGGCGTGCTGCTGCGCCGCGGTGAGATGGCCCGGGCGGCCCAGGGCCTGCTCGGCAGCCTCGGCGCCCGCGTCGCCGCCCGCGCGCCGGTGCGCGCCCTCGGTCCGGCCCAGCAGCAGACGGTCGAGATCGCCCGCGCCCTGTCGACGCGGTCCTCGGTCCTGGTCCTGGACGAGCCGACCGCGTCGTTGTCCGCGGCCGAGACGGAACGGCTGTTCGACGTGCTGCGGGACCTGCGCGGTCGAGGCCTCGGCATCATCTATATATCGCACCGCCTGGAGGAGATCTTCGCTCTCGCCGACCGCGC
>DAISWT010000068.1:1302-7429 GCA_036826235.1 Acidobacteriota bacterium
CCCGCCGGCAGGGCGGTCCTGGAGGTCCGGCATCTTTCCTGCCCTCCCCACTTCTCCGACGTCTCCTTTTCAGTCGCGCGCGGCGAGATCGTCGGCCTGGCGGGGCTCCTGGGCTCCGGCAGGACGGCGGTCGCGCTCGCCCTGTTCGGCGCGCTGCGTGCGCGCGGCGAGGTGACGCTGGCCGGACGGCCGGTGTGCTTCCGCTCTCCTTGCGACGCTCTGGAGGCGGGTCTGGCCTACGTCACGGAGGACCGCAAGGGACGCGGGGTGTTCCCGATGCTCGGCGCCGGGCCGAACCTGACGATCGTCGATCTCCGCGTCCTGACCAGGCTGGGTCTCCTGTCTGTCGCGCGAGAGGGCGCCGCGGCGGCGGCCGTGGCCGGAGAGTTCGGCGTGCGCGTTGCGGGGCTGCGCCAGCCGGCCGGGACCCTGTCGGGCGGCTATCAGCAGAAGCTTCTGCTGGCCCGTTACCTGATGACCCCGCGGCCTGTCCTCATCCTGGACGAGCCGACGCGCGGACTGGACGTGGGCGCGCGGGCCGAGATCTACGCCCTGATGAACCGCCTGACGGCGAACGGGCTGGGCATCTTGATGATCTCCTCGGATCTCCCCGAAGTGCTCGGGATGTCCGATCGCGTCGTGGTCATGCACGAGGGGCGGACGGCGGGCGAGCTGTCGCGGGCGCGGGCGACGCCGGAGGCGGTCATGGAGCTGGCGACGGGAGGGCGATGATCGGACACCGGCTGTCGCGCGACGCGATTTTCGTCGCTCTGGCGGCGGAGTGCGTTCTCCTGTCCCTCCGCTCCGACGCCTTCCTGACGTCCGGAAACCTCATGAACGTCCTGCGCCAGAACGCCTTCACCGCCATCCTGGCGGCCGGAATGAGCTTCGTGATCCTGACCGGCGGCATCGATCTCTCCGTCGGTTCCGTGGTGGCGCTGGCCGGTGTCGTGTGCGCGGACGCTCTGGCCCGGGGCTGGGGATCCGCGGCCGGCGTGGGCGCGGGCCTGCTCGTCGGTGTTGCGGTGGGTCTGGTCAACGGCCTGATCGTGACGAAGGTGCGGATCCCCCCGTTCATCGTGACCCTGGCCATGATGCTCCTGGTCCGGGGCGCGGCTTACAAGTACACCGACGCGCGCACCATCTCGAACCTTCCCGAATCGTTCGCGCGCGCCAGCCACGGCCTCGGGCCGTTCGTCGTCATGGCGGCTGTGTTCGCCGTCGCCTGGGTCCTGCTGATGCGCACTCCATTCGGCCGCCACGTGTACGCCATCGGAGGCAATCGGGAGGCCGCCTGGCTGTCCGGAATCCGCGTGCACCGGACGCTGCTGACGGTGTACGCCCTGTGCGGATTCGCCGCGGGTCTCGCCGGCGTCCTCGTCGCCTCCCGACTCAACGCCGGCTACCCGAAGGCCGGGGAATACTACGAGCTGGACGCGATCACCGCCGTGGTGGTGGGCGGCACCAGCCTGTTCGGCGGGCACGGTTCAATCTGGGGGACGCTGGCCGGCGCCTTCTTCATCGGTATCCTCGACAACGGACTGAACCTGTTCCAGGTCGAGCCGTACGACCAGCTGATCGTCAAGGCGGTCGTTCTGCTCGCCGCCGCCTCGCTCGATCGCTGGCGGACCCTAACGGCATGACGCGGGTCGGGCGTCATCGGTTCCGGCGCAGCGGGTGCGCCTCGGTGGTGAAGACGACGTCGCGCAGATCGACGTTGGCCGGCTCGGCGAAGAGAAGATACAGATACTTGAGCGTCTCGGCGAGGAAGAAGCTGGGCATCGCGTCGTCCTGCTCCTTGGTCACCACGTTCGCCAGTGTCGCGTACCCCCCCTCCGTCCGGCAATACTTGACGATATCGTCGAAGAAGCGCTGCCCCATCTCCCGGTAAGCCGGATCCCCCGTCGCGCGGTTCAGGTACCAGGCCGATTCGATGATCTCCGGACGGAGCGGGTACGCGAGATCGGTCGGTCGCTGCGCGCCATAGTCGAATCCGTCGGGCTCGATCTGGGTCGCGGTCCACATGCTCAGGCAGGAGGCCTCGAGCCGCCGGGCACGATCCAGATCGCCGTGCAGCACGAGGACGGCGGGGAAAAACGCCTGGAGCGCGCCGAACTCCGTCGCCGTGCGGCGCCCGGAGTTCATGTCGACCTCGCCGTACCACAGCCCCGACGGCGTCTCATCGGCGACCCGTGCGTTCAGCGCGTCGACGCTCTCCTGCCACATCTGCCGGCACTGCGCGTCGCCGAACAAGAGCCAGCACTTCAGCAGATATTCGTAATACGAGTCGATCCCCGCGCCGACGTGGCTCGCCGGTCGTGTCCACTCGCCGGTTTCGACGTCGATCGATTCACCGACCAGCCCGATGCTGGACCGGCGATTGAACAGCTGGACCAGGGCATGCTTGGGCTTGTCGTAGTAGACGGCTTTCCCCGTCAGCCTCGCGAGCGTGCCGAACTCGAGAATGAGCGTGCCGATCTCTGCCGGGTTGCTCACGGCGCCGCGCGTCGCCCCGGTCCTGAGATTGACGTACATGTACGGCATCCCCGTCGGTGAGCCGAACACGGGCAGGAGTCGCCGACCCAGGTCGTCGGCCGGAGCCAGCAGCCGGGGGTCACCGGTCATTTGATGAGCCGACAGCAATCCGCCCAGGAGGCGGATCGTGATCTCGAAATTCTTGACCGAGATGTCCCTGTCGAACGAGAGGTTCTCGACGATGTATGCCCTGGCAGCCTCGGCTTCTTCCTCGAGGCCCATCATCAGCATCGTGTCGAGACTGTCGACGGGCGTGATGAGGAGCGTCCCCGCGTACCAGTCATGCGGCGCGCGGCTCAGCGGCTTCAGCTCGTCATGGCCCCAGGCGTACCGCTTGTATCCATTCCACGCGTGGAGGAACTCCTGACGGACGCGGGCGGCCGCCGCGGGATCGGGCGGCTCCAGGGAGGAAGGTCGCGTCGGCACCGGGGTGCCGGCGCACCCCGCGAGCATGACGATCCACAACGTCGCCAGCATACGCATGCGCGTCCTCCGGGAGCGTGGTTCCGCGGCACACCATACACCGGAATCAGCGAGCGTCGAGCCGGAGAGACGGGTGATCGACCCACGAAGTTCTTCCGGCGGGGGCAGCTAGCCAGCCGGTTGTGGAGTGGGGGGTAAACCGGCTAGCGGGCCTGACTGCCCCCGCCGAAAATAACTTCCGCTGGGAGTCGTGAGGGTTCCCAGTTGTGCTCATTAAATTTCCCCCAAATCCGCGATGACCGCCATCAGGCGAATACCTGAATAGACCCCTGGTAAAAACCTGAGACCGCGCTTCACATCACGTCGAAGGCGTCCAAGACAACCCAGGCGGAGGAGCTCGCTGAACTCCAGGTGCCCGTGACCTTGATCATGACGGTGTGGGAACCCGCCGCCAGACCGCTGGCGGTGTACATGACGACCTGTGCCTGCTCGGTCGGTCCGTACGTATCGACCGTCGCCTTCAGCGCCCCGTCGAGGTACACCTGCGCGATCCCGGCCCAGGGGCCCCTGAAGCCGATCCAGCTCACTCCCGTTCCGTTGAAGGTCAGGCTGGCCGTGCCGCTCGAATCCGACGACTCGACGACCGAGCCACCGCTCAGGTCGGAACGGGTTTGGGTGATCCACGATCCCGCGTAGATCACGGAGGGATTGTTCTCCTCGATGCGCGTCTTGCCGCTCCCACCACCCGAGGTCGCGCCCTGCACGTCGAAGGCGTCCACGACGACGTTGGCGCCGCCGGAGGCGGCGTTCTGGGTGCCGCTCACCTCGACCACCAGGGTGTGACTGCCGGCCGTGAGGCCGCTGGTCGTGAACATCGCCTTGGAGGCGGCGGGCCGGCTCGCGGCGAACGTGTCCACGGTGGCGACGAGAGCGCCATCCAGATAGATGTTGGCGAAGCCGCAGATCTCGCACGGCAGGCCGATCCAGCTCACCCCCGTGCCGCTGAACGTGAAGCTCGCCCTGGCCCCGGAGGCCGAGGTGTAGACGCCACTGTCGCCGCTCAGGGTGGCCCCCGCGCCGGCGCTGTTGATCGCGGTCCACGCTCCGGCGGGTGAGAGGGTGGCGGCGCTCTCCTCGAAGCGCGTCGTCGTCGGAGGGGCGGCGTTCGACACCGTCACCGTCACCGGCGAAGAGGTGGTCCGGTTCCCCGCCGCGTCGCGGGCGGTCGACGTCAGCGTGTGCGACCCGTTGCTCGCCCCGGTCGTGTTCCACGACACCGTGTACGGCGCCGCCGTGTCCTCCGTCCCCAGCGCCGCTCCGTCCACCAGGAACTGCACGCCGGCCACACCCACGTTGTCCGACGCCGTCGCGTTCACCGCCGTCGTCCCCGAGACCGTTGCGCCGTTCCCCGGCGACGTGAGGCTCACCGTCGGTGGCGTCGTGTCCGCCGGCGGCGCGTTCGACACCGTCACCGTCACCGGACTGGAAGAGTAATGGAGGCCAAGCGCGTCCCGCGCGACTGCCCTGAGCGTGTGCGTGCCGTTGCTGGCGCCGGTGGTGTTCCATGAGACGGCATACGGCGCCGCACGGTCCTCCGCACCGAGGTTGGCGCCGTCCAGCTTGAACTGAACACCCCCGACCAGCACGCCCAGGGGGCTTACACTTGCGCTGACCGTGATCGTGCTGGCGACAGTCGACCCGGAAGCCGGGGACGACATGGTCACCACCAGTCCGCCTGGCAGGGGCGGCAGCGGCAGCTGCGCCAAAGCCGGCCGCGGTGACATCAACGAGCAACCGAGAATCGCCAGCAGAGCCAGCGCAAACGAGAGTCTGGTGCGCATCGGATAAGCTTCCGTGTTCATTCTCACTGGACCCTCCTCATGTCGAGGGAGAATGCATCACGCGGTCTCGCAAGGGCATCAGGTAGATGCTTCAAGGAGCGGACGGAATAAACCGTAAGCGGCCTCAGAGTCACACGGGATGCGATGAGGAGTCTTTCTGCCGGAATCGAATTGAGCGATCACTGACACACCGGGCCGGCGGTGCCTCCGGCCCCGGCTCCGGGCTTCTACGGGCAACCGCCCGTGATGCAGGTGCCTTTGAAGTTGGAGCAGCTCGTGCTGGTCGTCACCTTGGCGCAGACGATGTTGTGTCGTGATCCTCCCGCGCAGTCCTTGAACATGCAGCTGCTGGCAAACGCCAACGTCGCGAAGGCATCCGATAGGGCCGACAGGTAGGGCGTCGTCTGGAGATTTCCCGGGTCGCTGGTTGCGAGGAGCGCGCCCGTGATTGCCGCGATCACAACAAGAGGTAGGCACAGGACCTCCCGTTTCGGCGTGTGGGATGAGCCCCGTGCCGACCGAGCCCGGCTCGGAGACCGCCGGCGGCACCGCCGGCTTCCTGATCGTCCTTTCGTTCAGCTCACGGGCAGAGTTTGCTCATGAGGCAACAGGTCACTTAGCCGCCGGCTCGTCCAGGCACTGCAGGGTGAGACCGCCGTGGCTCCACGCGGCCCCCGCCGCCATGGCCATCGAGACGAAAATGACTTCGCCGATCTCGATGTCGCTCGCCCCGGCCTTGCGCGCGCGCTGGGCGTGCGCCTTGATGCACCACGGGCACTGGGTGATGTGCGCGATGCCGAGCGCGATCAGCTCCTTCGTCTTCAGCGGCAGGGCGCCGTCGGCGAACGCCTTGCCGTCGAACTCGAGGAAGGTCCGGTACGCTTCGGGGGCGAGCTCGCGCATGCGCTTGAACTGCCTTTTCACGTCGACGCCGTGGAATATCATGTGCGCGACTCCTTATTCTGAAGGCGGGACCGTCATTTGGACTCGGGGAGCGGGATGAATTCCTGCTCATCCCCCTGGTGCGAGCCCAGGCTGTCACGATGGATGATCTCGCCATCGAGAAGATAAGTGACCGTGGCCAGGTTGATGTGCGGATGGGGCCGGACGTCCAAACCCCCACCCGGCGCGAATCGAACCGGCCCCATGTGATCGAAAAACACCAGCTCATGCGATCGCCTCCAGGGCGCCCTTCCCAGCCGTCGGCGGGAAGACTGAATCATGTCGCGATTCCGATTTCGCAAACTATAGAATGAGAGATGCGTCCGGAGCAAGAACTCCGTGCGGCGAACTCCGGGAGAGCGGCGACGTGAGCCACGCGCAGGCCT
>DAISWT010000068.1:7439-10530 GCA_036826235.1 Acidobacteriota bacterium
CGCGTGGAAGACGCGGGTGACGCCTCGCATGGCGGCGCGGACCTTCCGCCGGTCCGGATCTTCGTGCGGTCTGACGATCGTCGCGGCCTCGGCCCTGCTCCTGGCGTGCCCCGCGCCTCCTGCGGAGCGACTCGACGCGCTCCTTGCGCCGCTGCGGAGCGAGCGGGCCCCGGGCGCAGAGGTGATGGTGATCCGGGAGGGCGCCGTCGTCTACTCGGCCGCCCTGGGACTGGCCGATGTCGAGCGCCGGATACCGATCGGGCCGCGGACGGCGTTCGACATCGCTTCGGTCTCCAAACAGTTCACCGCCATGCTGGCCATGATCCTGCACCAGGAGGGCCGCCTCGACTACGACACGCCGGTCCTCCGCTTCCTGCCGGAGTTCTCACGGTTCGGTGACGGGATGACGGTGCGTCACCTGCTGACGCACACCTCCGGGCTGCCGGACTATTATGACGCGCTGGCGGCCTCCGCCGGCGAGCGCGGCTGGGTCACCAACCGGGACGCGCTCGCCTTCCTGGCGCGACAGGGTGAACCGGTCTTCCCGCCGGGGGACCGCTTCCAGTACAGCGATACGGGGTATGAAATGCTCGCGCTCGTCCTCGAGCGGGCCGGCGGACAGCCATTCGGGGATCTCCTGCGCCGGCGCGTCTTCGAGCCCCTCGGAATGACCGACACGCGCCTGCGGGATCGCCCCGACGTCCCGGTGCCGAACCGCGCCCGCGGCTACACGCTGCAGGACCGGAGTCTTGTCGCCAGCCCGGACCATCCCCTCGATTGTCTCGCAGGTAGCGGCGCCGTGAACACGACGATCGGGGATCTGTTCCGCTGGGACCAGGCTCTCGTCACCGATCGGCTGGTGCATCGCGCGACGATCGAGGAGGCCCTGCGGCCGATGCGGCTCAACGACGGCACCGAGAGCCCCTACGCCTTCGGCTGGTTCCTGAAGCGGGACCACGGGCACCGGCGTCTGGAGCATCCGGGGAGCTGGCTTGGATTCCAGGCGTTCATCGCCCGTTACCCGGACGACCGCTTCACGGTGGTCCTGCTCGCCAACCGCTCCGACATCGATCTCGGCGGCCTCGCCGACCGGATCGTGCGAATCTATGCGGGATCGATCGACGCCCCATGAGGCGGATCGCCGGAGCCGTGGCACCCTTTCCGGTGCACCGGCGCGTAGAACAGAACGGCGGCGGCGTAGCCGGGCCATACCCGATCCAGGATGGGGCCCTGTGCGAACCGCATGCCCGCGGAGGAGAGCGTGACGACCGGCGGCAAGGAGCGAGACTACGTCCTGGGCACGCACGACGAGGAGATCGACCGTTTGGGCCTGCAGCACAGGGTGTGGCGGCCGCGCGTCCTGGATGCCTGGCGGCGGGCCGGGTTCTCCGCCGGGCAGATGCTGCTCGACGTCGGAGCCGGCCCCGGCCACGCCACTTTCGATTTGGCCAAGATCGCCGGGCCGTCGGGGCGGGTCGTGGCCCTGGAGCGCTCCCGCCGATTCCTGGATGCCCTCGAATCGGTCCGGCGGCGCCGCGGCCTCGAGAACGTGAAGACGCGGGAGATCGACCTGGATGAGGACGATCTGCCGCGCCTCGACGCCGACGGCGCCTGGTGCCGGTGGATCTTCGCGTTCGTGAAGCGCCCGGGCGCCCTTCTGTCGCGGCTGTCCGAGGCTCTTCGTCCGGGTGGCGCGCTGGTCGTCCACGAGTACTTCGACTACTCGACCTGGCGCCTCGCGCCGCCTTCACCGGGAATGGAGGAGTTTGTGCGCCTGGTGATGCAATCCTGGCGGTCCAGCGGGGGCGAGCCCGACGTCGGGCTCCAGCTTCCCCGCTGGCTCGACGAGGTCGGCTTCGAGATCCGCTCCCTCCGCCCGATCCTGGACGTCGTCGCGCCCTCGGACGACATCTGGCAATGGCCGAAGTCGTTCCTGGAGGTCGGGCTGCGCCGCCTGGTGGAGCTCGGTCTCCTGGGGGCGGAGCGTGCCCGGACCGTCGCCGGCGATTTCGCCGCCCGGGAGGGGGAGCGCGGCGCCCTCATGATCACGCCGGCCGTGCTGGAGATCATCGCCGTCCGCGGCTGATCCATGGTGGCGGACGCAGCTTGTTGCGTCCAGAGGATCGACGGCTCACTTCATCCGAACGGTCTGCACCCAGGTCCCGGTCTTGCCGTAGTCGGCGGAGACGATCACCCCGTTCCTGCCGGCAACGTAGACGTACTTGCCGTCGCTGCTCGTCGCGATCGCCACGCCCCCCGTCTCCTCGGCGATGTTGAACTTGTCCTTGTAGCTCTCCTGGACCTTCTGCGCCCAGAGGGGCCGGGCCGACAGAGCCAGGGAAACCAGCAGGAGACCGACGGCACCGGTCATCAAGAGACTGCGAAGAGTCACCCGGAAGATCACGCGTTCACTCATGGCTTGCCTCCTTGCGAGACGTTGGAGAGGTCAGGCGGCGGTGGTGGCCAGCCAAACCGCGGGGGCGATGATCCGTCGCCCGACCATGCCCGGCCTCATGTCCCGGGGAATTTAGGGTCGTGCGGGGCCGGGCGCCAGCTCGCGTGGTGACCAGGGGCGGCTGCCAGGTGTGGCGGACACGCCGCGTGCGGTCGCCGGCATGGTCACAACGAGCGCCAGGCCGGCAGCGTCAGCTCGAAACGCGCGTCCTCGTCCGGGGCCGACGCCGGACGGACCTCGCCGCCGTGCAGCCGGGCGACGTGGCGGGCGAGGGGCAGACCGAGACCATGCCCGGCGTGGGAGGCGCGGGCCTCGGGGCCGCGATAGAAGCGCTCGAACAGCCGCTCGCCGAGGTCACCGGCGAGGCGCGCCCCAGGGCTGGTGACGGTGACGCGCACCGAGGGGCCGTCTTCGCTCACCGTGACGCGGGGCGGCCGGCCCGGCAGCGAGAACTTGCGCGCATTGTCCAGCAGGTTCTCGACGGCGATGCCCAGAAGCGCCTCGTCGCCTCGCACCAGCGCCTCGTCCGGCGCCTCGATCTCCGGGACAGGACCGCCGGCGAAGACGCGTCGCGACGCCGCGGCCACCAGGTCCGAGACGTTGACGACCTCCCCCGCTGGTATCCCGGCGGCGGTA
>DAISWT010000069.1:0-3281 GCA_036826235.1 Acidobacteriota bacterium
TTTCAGTCCCTCTATCGGCCGGCTTCCGGGCTGTGGCAGTCCCTCTCCCTGATGCCCGAGTGGTGTCTCGTGGTTCTCTTCCTGGCGATCCTGTCGGCCCTTGGTCTGCTTTGGCGTCCCCTGCTTCTCGCCGCGCCGATCCTCATCGGCGCAGTGTGCCTGTGGCTGGTCCAGGCCGTGATGGGGGCGATGCGAGCGTCATTTGTGGAGAGGCCGCCTACCCGATTGCAGCGTCTCGGCAAGCTTGCGCTGACCACCTGCCTCTTTCTGATCCAACCGCTGGCCCGGGCGACCGGGCGTATACGCTCCGGGCTTGCGCCCTGGCGGATCGTCGGGAGGCTTGCCCCGTCTTTCCCGCGCCCGCAGCGATTCCGGTTCTGGAGCGAGCATTGGCGAGAGCCCGCGGCGATCCTCCGGGGTGTTGAGAGCGTTCTGCGAGAGCACGGCGCGGTGGTCAGCCGGGGCGGGGACTTCGATCGGTGGGACTTGCGAATCCGATCAGGTCTGTTCGGAGAGGTTCGTCTTCTCATGGCCATCGAGGAACACGGGGATGGGAAGCAGCTCATCCGATTTCGATTGTGGCCGTGGTGCTGTTCGGGCGGATGGGTGGTTGCGGTGGTGCTGGTTTGCGTCGGAATGGCGGCGATCTCGGACGGGGCCTGGATCGCCGGGATGCTGATGGGCGCCATGGCCCTGTGGCCGCTTCGCAGAACGATGCTGGAATGCGGCGTGGCAAATTCCGTCGTGGTGAGCGCCCTCAAGCGGCTCTGGCCGGAGCGGGACTGATGTCCGCCCGATTCACCAATCTCGCTCTCTGCCGCCGGCTGCTCGCCCAGGCGCGGCCCTACTGGCCTCACATTGCGGCCACCTTGGTGCTCGGCCTCTTGTCCACCCCCCTTGCCCTCCTCAGCCCGCTGCCGCTGAAGATTGCCGTCGACAGTGTCATCGGCTCCCACCCCCTCCCTCGCTTCCTGGAGTCCCTGCCGTGGTCGGCCGCCATGGGTTCCAAGACAGCGGTGCTCGCCCTCGCGGCCGGCTTCCTGGTGGCCATGGCCCTGCTGAGCCAGCTCCAGGGGCTCGGAATGTCATTACTGCGCACCTACACGGGCGAAAAGCTGGTCCTGTCGTTCCGGGCGCGCCTCTTCCGTCAGGTCCAGCTCCTCTCTTTGTCCTACCACGAGTCCAGGGGCACGACCGATTCCACGTACCGCATCCAATACGATGCCCTCGCCATCCAGTGGATCGCGATCGACGGCCTCATCCCATTCATCAGCGCCGGCTTCGCGCTCGCCGGGATGGTTTACGTGACCGCGCGAATCGACCGGCAGCTGGCTCTGGTCGCGCTCCTGATCTCACCCGTACTCCTGTTGATCTCACGAGCCTATAGCCGGCGCCTGCGCGGCCAGTGGCACGAAGTGTACAAATCCGAGAGCTCCGCCATGTCGGTGGTGCAGGAGGTGCTGTCTGCGGTGCGCGTCGTGAAGGCGTTCGGCCAGGAGGACCGTGAGCAGAGACGCTTCATGCACCACGCCAGCGAAGGCATTTGGGCGCGCTTCCGCGTCGCCTTCGCCGAAGGCGGTTTCGGCCTCCTGGTCGGCCTGACCACCGCGGTGGGGACGGCGATGGTCCTCACGATCGGCGCGCGCCACGTGCTGTCGGGCGTCCTGACCCTCGGTGAGCTGCTCCTGGTGATGGCTTACCTCTCGCAGCTTTACGGTCCCCTTCAGACCCTCAGCTCCCTGACGGGCCACTTGCAGAGGTCGCTGGCCAGCGCCGAGCGGGCCTTCTCGCTCCTCGATGAGACGCCCGCTGTCGCCGAGCGCCAGGACGCGAGGTCGCTCTCCCGCGCCTCAGGCGCCGTGGCCTTCCGCAGTGTGTCCTTCGCCTACGACAAAGATCATCCGGTCCTGCATGAGGTTTCTTTTGAAGTGAGCCCTGGGACCCGCGTGGGAATCATAGGCGCGACGGGCGCGGGCAAAACGACGCTCGTAGCGCTACTGACCCGTTTCTATGACCCGACCGCCGGACAGATCCTCCTCGATCGAGTGGATCTGCGCGACTACAGGCTGACTGACCTGCGTAACCAGTTCGCCATCGTCCTCCAGGAGCCCGTGCTCTTCTCGACGAGCATCGCCGAGAACATCGCCTATGCCCGCCCCGCTGCCAGCCACGACGAGATCGTCGCAGCGGCGAAGGCGGCGAACGCCCACGAGTTCATCCTCAGCCTGCCCCGGGGCTACGAGAGCCAGGTTGGTGAGCGCGGCATGCGCCTCTCGGGCGGGGAGCGCCAGCGCATCTCGATCGCCCGCGCCTTCCTGAAGGACACCCCTGTTCTCATCCTTGACGAGCCCACGAGCTCGGTTGATCTGAGGACAGAAGCCGCGATCATCGAGGCGATGGAACGTCTCATGCTGGGCCGCACGACCTTCATGATCGCCCATCGTCCGAGCACGCTCGTGAATTGCGGCATGCTTCTGACGATCGAAAACGGGCGACTCGTTGGCGGGAGATCGGTCGTGTCGGCAACCGCCGGCACCGGCACCGCGTCTTCATGGGAGTGTCCATGAGCGTGGCGGTCTGGCTTCTGGCGAACACGCTCTCCTATCCCGAGGGCGGCGGTCATCTGTGGGTCTATCTCAACTGGGCGCTGGGACTGCGGGATCTCGGCTGCCGGGTGACCTGGGTCGAGACGGTTATGCCGAGCGCCCCCAGGCAAGAGATCCTGGGGAATCTTGCGGTTCTCAAGACTCGGTTGGACCGTTACGACCTCTCGCGCTCCGTGGCCCTGTGCTCCAGGACGGGCGAGCGGCTGCCGAAGGGTGCGGCGGAGGGCGGCCTGGGCCTCGAGGCGGCCGATGATGCGGACCTGCTGCTGAACCTGTCCTACGACATCCCGCCCGCGTTGGCGGGGCGCTTTCGGCGGTCGGCGCTCGTGGATATCGACCCGGGCTTGACGCAGGTCTGGATGGCCGCGGGGCATCTGAGAGTGCCGCGGCACGACCTGTACGTCACCATCGGCGAGACGGTGGGCCGACCGGAAGCACGATTTCCGGACTGTGGGATCCGCTGGCACTATACGCCTCCGCCTGTGTTCATACAGGCGTGGCCACCGACTCGGGCCGATTCCAGAGCCCCCTACACCACCGTGACGCACTGGTGGGGAGCGTTGATGGAATGTCGGGGACGAAGCTACTATAACGGCAAGCGAAACGGCTTCCTGCCATTCCTGGACTTGCCACGGCGCACCACTCAGCCGCTCGAATTGGCGGTCTGCCTCGCCG
>DAISWT010000069.1:3332-3841 GCA_036826235.1 Acidobacteriota bacterium
CGTGAACGGGGCTGGCGTGTACGGGACGCCCACGCGGTCGCGGCCACCCCCTGCGACTACCAGCGCTATATTCAGGACTCCCGCGGCGAGTTCAGCTGCGCGAAACCTTCCTGCTTAAATCTGCAGAACGCCTGGATCAGCGATCGGACGCTCTGCTACCTGGCCAGTGGCAAGCCGGCGGTTGTCCAGCATACGGGCCCCAGTCGGTTCCTGCCGGATGCGGACGGTTTGTTTCGATTCCGGAGCATCGAAGAGGCCGCCCACGCCCTCTCCGCCGCGGAGTCAGACTACGAAGGACACTGCCGGCGAGCTCGCGCCTTGGCCGAGGAATTCTTTGACGCGCGAACGGTCGTCGGGCGCGTGCTGGAATGGTCGTCAGCATAGGAGCGAGTCACCCATCCGCCTTGAAACCTGATTTCTTCAGGGCGTATCGCCGGCGGCCCGGTGCTATGGACCTGTCGGGGTCCTCTCCCGAAGACGAGATCGAGGATGCTCGCGGAATGCGGCGG
>DAISWT010000069.1:3855-5810 GCA_036826235.1 Acidobacteriota bacterium
TCTCGCCCCCGTCCGCACGGGCCGATTGCGAGAGACGGTCAGGTTCGCGGAGCACTGCAGGCTCCCGTCGGCGGAGTCGGTGCTCGCGAAAAATACCTGCGCCCCCTCGCCTGCCGGAAGCCCCGCAAATAATCCCATGATGTCCTGGCGATCGCCGTCCAGGGTCGAGCAGAGACCATCCGCGGGGGTCTGGAAATGGATCTGGATGGTGCCCGGGGAAACGATCACCCGCCTGGACGGGGTTTCCCAGATGCCGTCCTGGATGCAGTCAGGCCCCGTGTCCGGGATCGGGAGAGTCACCGTGCCCAAAGTCGGAGACGCGACGCCGGAGACATGAAATGGGGATAGCGTCGTCGCGTCCAAGTTTTGTCCCGAGCACTGATCGATCAACTGAACCGTGACGGTGAAAGCTTTGCCGCGTGAGATCGGGTTCAGGACGGAGGGGTCCGCGGCGCAGGTCGCTCGCGGGACCACCGCGGCGGTGTGGGCGCACGCACCTGCCTGGCAGAAATCCGCCGTGCACGTATCGCCGTCGTTGCAGGCGGCGGATGGCGCCGTCTGCTCGTCGATCTGACCATTGCAGTCATCGTCGATCCCATTGCAGAGCTCGGGCGCGCCGGGGTGCACGAGCGCCAGGCTGTCGTCGCAGTCGGCGCCATTGGTCACATACCCGGCAGGCCGTTCGCAGGCCTGCACCGCGGTGCGCGGGTCTCCGTAGCCGTCGCCGTCGGAATCGAGGAAGAATGTTGCCGGCGTGCAGGCGCAATATTCACCTCCGCTGGTCAGGAGCGTGCCGTTCAGTCCCCCCCAGACCAGCATGAAGTCGCCGGTCCATAGGGAGCTCTGGGCGACCCGTCCGACGGGCCCGTTTCCCGAGAGAAGAGACCAGGAATCGGCGGCGGGATCGTACCGCGCTCCGTAATCGGGTATCGACGAGAATTCCGTCCCGCCCCAGATCAGCATGAGACGACCGCTCCAGACCGCCGAGTGGCCGATCCGCCCGGGGAGGGAACCGGCGGACGCGAGGGGCCGCCAGGAATCGGTCACCGGATCGTAGCGGCCGCCATCGTTGAAGTAGGTGTAGCCTGCACTCCCCTGTCCGTCGCCGCCCCAGACGATCATTTCTGTTCCGGTCCAGACGGCTGTGTGGTGGGAGCGAGGCGCGGGAGCGTTCAGCGTGCTCGTGGGAGACCAGCGGTCCGCGACGGGGTCGTACCGTCCTCCGGCGGACTCGTAAGGATCTCCGCCCCAGACGATCATTTCTGTTCCGGTCCACACCCCCGCTGGAGCGAAGCCAAACGGGGCCTGATCGATCGTGGACATCGGCGTCCAAGTGTCCGTATCCGGACTGTACCGTGCTCCCGCACTCGAGCCGTTCCTCCAGATCAGCATCAGCTTGCCGGTCCAGAAGGCGAGGCCGCCGCCCTGAGCCGGAGTGCCCGCCGCAGAAATCGGGGTCCACGTGTCCCGTTCCGGATCGTAACGACCCCCCGTGTCGAAGCCGGTAAAGTAGTCGCCGCCTCCCCATACCAACATGTCGCTTCCGGTCCAGACCGCCAGGGCTCCAGCACGCGGCGACGGCGCGTTGTCCGTCGTGGTCGGGGTCCAGCTGTCGATGGCGGGGTCGTACCTGCCGCCGGTGTTCTGAAGTTGTCCCATCCCGGCCTGGAACGGTTCGGTCGCTCCTCCCCAGATGATCATGAGCGAGCCGGTCCACACCGCCGAGAAATAAAGCCGGCCCGCAGGGGCGCCGGTCGTGGTGGTTGGCGACAGCCACGCGTCGTCCGCGACACAGGTGCGACCCGCGGCCGGCGTTTCTGAAATGCCGGCGGCCGGCGCAGGCGTCGGCGATTCCAATCGCCCGATGGCGTTCCCGTCCAGGGTGGTCTGGATCCCTTTCGCTCGAAGGGCCAGGCGATGGACGAGGATGGGGCGGACGAGACACTCCTGGATCA
>DAISWT010000069.1:5824-9318 GCA_036826235.1 Acidobacteriota bacterium
GCCGCCCTGAGCTCCAGGAGCCGGTCCGGCATCCTGGTCTGTCGGACCATGCGCGCCCACTCGGCCTGCAGCGATTCGACGGTGACGGGCGTGTGCCAGACCCGGTCGAGGGCCTGGCTCTCATCGACAGAGGCCGCGACCTTGCGCTCGACGAGGTCGAGCGGCACGGCCTCCTCGAACGGGCGAGTCGCGCCGATCTGGTGCGCGTAGTAAACGCGCTCGATCGCCAGCTGCGCCCTGACTCGATCCTGGAAGCTGAGATCGCGCGCCTGGGCCACCTGGGTCGAGCAGACACACGCGCACACGATCATCAGCCCCAGCTCGAGGAGATAGATTTTCTTGATGGGGGCCTCCGGTACGCGCCTTGTTGCGCAGGGCTCAGGAGATGCTTACACGGGACAATACGGCGATGCCCCGCGGCAGTCAAGCCCATTCGGCGACCAATTGCTCCAGCGGGGCGCTCAATCTGCGCGCCGGCGGCACAGGATGACGTGATCGGTCGAGTCCGCGCCGAACGGCTCGAGCGCGAAGGAGCCCCAATACGCGCGAATCTCGAAGCCCTCCTCGGCGAGGAGGACCTCCAGCTCGGATCGGGTATACAGGTGAAACAGGAGGCTCGTCCGCCACTCTTCGAGCGCCGCGCCGCCCGCGCTCCTGACCTGCCAGGTGTAGTTCACTTCCAGGGTCACCGAGTCGTCGCGGGGACGGGTGCTGACGCTCCTGACGACGGCCTGGCTCGTGCCCGGAATGACTCGTTCGATGGCGCCTGCCTCGTGCTGAGGTCCGGACAGCAGATCGCGGGCTGGGCGCAGGACATCGAAGCAGAAGGCACCGGCGGGCTTGAGGTGCCGGGCCACGTTGCGCAGCCATGCCCGCCTGTCGTCCAGATCGAGCAGATGTTGCGCGACCCGGAAGGGGGCGGTCACGAGGCCGTAGCGCTTTCCGACGCGTGTGCTGCGAATGTCCCCCTGCGTGAGGCGCACCCGGCGCCTGACCTGGCTCGGCTCCGCGGACATTCTTGTCCTCAGCGCCCGTAGCATGGCGGGCGAGGAATCGATGCCGTGGATGGCGACCCCGGAGCGGGCGATCGGCAGAAGGTTCCGTCCGCTTCCGCAGCCCATCTCCAGAACAGGTTCACCCATCTCCTCTGCAAGCGAGGAATAGAACTCGACATCTTCAACGTGGCCGGCGGCCTGGTAATCCGCGTCGTAGAAGCGGGCCATCAGGGCGTAAGGATCCACACCCGCCGGCTCGGCCGCGCGCTTGGGGCTCATGTCGATTGGGCACGAAAATAGCGCGAACCCTCGCCGCCGCGCAAGCCGGGCGCCCCCGTAAGGCGGGTGCCTGCTCGGCGACACCGCCGGCGCGCGCAAGGCCAGCCTGGAAGAGCTGCGGCGGCTGCCGCGCTGATCGGATAACATTCTGGCCTGGAGGACGGCATGGTCACCGAAGACAAGGATGACGACCTGTACAGGGTCGTCGTGAACGACGAAGAGCAATACTCCATCTGGCCGCTGGACAAGGAGAACGCGCCGGGCTGGAAGGACGAGGGCAAGAGCGGCACCAAGGCTGAATGCCTGGCCCACATCAAGGAGATCTGGACCGACATGCGACCGAGGAGCCTGCGCGAGAAGATGGATCGGGAGAAACGTCCGAGCTAGAACGACTCGCCTGTTGTCGCTCCCGCGGGGGACTCGGAGCGTCGCTTCGTTCTCCTCTCCCCCGGGATGGGCGTGACTTCACGAGTGATCGAGTCCGACCGGCGGGTCGCGTCGTCCAGCCGGGCCCTGAGCAGGTCGGACAGGACGCGGACGTGCGGCTCGCGGACGATGGAATAGTGATCGCCCGGGACCTCGTGCACCTCGACACCGCCCACGGCGAGCGAGCGCCAGCCGCAGGTCGGGTCGGGTTGTGGCGCCGTCGCCCCGGCGGCGCGGAACAGGGTCACCTGGCCCGGGTAGCTCCCGGGCAGATAGGCGTGCAGCGCCTGCAGGTTCGCCCTGAGCACCTCGAGCAGGCGGCGGACCTCCGCCTGGCCGATTTCGGGCGGCAGCAGCCCGCGCGCCCTCGCCCGCTCCATAACCCGATCGATCGAAGGATCCGTCTCCGACAGACCCCCATTGTCTCTCCCGCTCATGTCGTCCGTGCCCCCAGGGGCGCCTCCCAGCTCGCGCGCCAGCATCGCGACCAACGACGTGCCCTCCACGGGGGCGGCGGACGCCGGCAGCGAGCCGGGGGCGCGGCTGTCGATCAGGGCGAGGAGCGCCACCGGCTTCCCGAGCTTCGCCAGCCTGCAGGCCATCTCGTAGGCCACGACCCCGCCGAACGACCAGCCGCCGAGGAAGTAGGGCCCGTGCGGCTGGTGCCCGATCAGCGCCTCGACGTAGCGCGCGGCCAGAGTCTCGACCGAGGTCTCCGGCGTGCCCGAGCCGTGCAGTCCCGGCGCTTCGAGCGCGCAGAACGACCGGTCGGTCCCGAGCCGGCGTGCCAGGGCGCCGTAACAGTGCACCGTCCCGCCGATCGGGTGGACGCAGTAGAACGGCGGCTTCGTCGCCACGGAATCCCCTGAAAGCCGCACGAGCGGAGGCCGCACGTCCGGCGCGGCGCCGCGCCGCAGAGCCTCCGCGAGGGAGGCGATCGTGCCGCCGCGGAACAAGATGGAGAGCGGCAGACGCGCACCGAACTCCTTCTCGACGCGCGCCATGAGCCGGACCGTCAGCAGCGAATGCCCTCCGAGGTCGAAGAACGAATCGTTCACTCCAATCGGACGGACGTTCAGGACCGCCTCCCAGACTGCGGCCAGACGTCTCTCGATGTCGTCCCCGGGTCCCGACGCCCGCGTCGTCTGCCGCGCCGCACGCCGTCCTGTGTCCCCCGCCCGCATCGTCTGGAGGGCGCGGCGGTCCACCTTGCCGTTCGGTGTCGTCGGCAGGGCGTCGAGAGCGACGATGGCGGACGGCACCATGTACGCCGGCAGTTTCTGCTTCAGGAAGGCGCGCAGATCGCCCGACAGGACGACCTCGCCTGCCTCCGGCACCACGAAGGCGACCAGACGTGCGTCGCCCGCCCCCTGTTCCTGGACGACGACGGCGCTCTCATGGATGGAGATGTGCTGCGCCAGGACCGCCTCGATCTCCCCCGGCTCGATCCGGTAGCCGCGCAACTTGACCTGATGATCGACGCGGCCCAGGAATTCAATCGAGCCGTCCGGCAGGAAGCGTCCCAGGTCGCCCGTCCTGTAGAGGCGCGCGCCTCGATTGCCGCTCCAGGGATCGGGCAGGAAGACCTCAGCGGTCAGATCGGGGCGGCGCAGGTAGCCGCGGGCCACCCCGGCGCCGCCGACGTACAGCCCGCCGGCGACACCGATCGGCGCCGGCTGCATGGCGCGGTCGAGCACGTGGAGGCGCGCTCCGGGGATCGGGCGGCCAATCGGCACGCTGCGGCTCTCCTTCTGCGCGCCGTCCGCGGACGCCACGCAATCGTGCGCCGCGCAC
>DAISWT010000069.1:9331-10460 GCA_036826235.1 Acidobacteriota bacterium
GCCTCGGTCGGGCCGTACTCGTTGAACAGCCGGGCTTGCGGGAGCAGGTCGCGGTGCGTCGCCACGAGGTCGGGCGGACAGACCTCTCCCGCCACGATGACCGTCCGCAGCGACGCCAGGTCGCCGGGCTGCGCCTGGGCCAGCGTGTAGGCATACAGCGACGGGACGCTCAGCCAGTGCGACACGCGCTGTCGGCGGATCAGGTCGAGGAGTCTTTGCGGTTCTTCGTGGACGTTGTCCGGGGGCAGGACGAGCTTTCCGCCCGCGCAGAGTGTCCAGAAGATCCCCGCCACCGAGCTGTCGAAGGCGAAGGACGGGAGAAGCAGGAAGCCGGCGATCGGCTCGCGGTACACGTCGAGGCGGGCAGCCGTCGAGCGGGCCAGGTTTCCGTGAGTCACGAGCACACCCTTCGGCAGTCCCGTCGAGCCGGATGTGTAGATGACATAGGCGAGGTCGTCCGGGTCGGGGCGGCGGGCGAGGGGTGACGCACCGGCGCCGGCGATCGCCGCGGCGTCCTCGGCGGCATCCAGGCAGACGGCGCGCGGCGGACGAAGCTGAAGCGACGCCAGCAGGCGTTCGCGGGTCAGCAGGATCGGCGCGCGCGTGTCGCGCAGGATGAACTCGAGCCGCTCGGAGGGATAGGCCGGGTCGAGCGGGACATAGGCACCGCCGGCCTTCAAGACGCCGAGGATCCCGACGACGAGATCGATGGAGCGGTCGAGGCAGATCGCCACGGGGATCTCGGGCCCGACACCCAGCGCTCGCAGATGCCGGCTCAGCCGCGTGGCCCGGCGCTCCAGATCGCCGTAGGCGAGACATTCGTCCTCGCACACGATGGCCGGCCCTTCGGGCGTCCGGATCGCCTGCGCCTCGATCCGCTCGAGAACCGTCGGGCCTCCCGCACGGCCCTCCTCCCCCGCCGCCCCGCTCCATTCCACGAGAACGGTGCGTCGCTCGGCCGGCGGCAGGATAGGCAGGCTCGACACGCGGCGCTCCGGATCGTCCAGTGCCGCGCGCAGCAGGGCTTCGAGATGGCCTGCCATCCGGGCGATCCTCGGCTCGTCGAACAGATCCGTGGAGTACTCGAACGAACCCGCCAACCCCTGGCCATCGTCTGTGATCGACAGCG
>DAISWT010000070.1:0-1711 GCA_036826235.1 Acidobacteriota bacterium
TTGAGCGCGATCGCCCAGAGGTACGGTTGCTTCGCCTCATAAAGGAGGTCGAGGCGGGGTGACAAACGCAGGGATCCGTCGGCCATCAGGGAGACTCCCTTCAGCTCCCCTTTCACGAAATCATCCTTCTCCCTCTGGCGCCAGGTCTGGGAGGTGACGGCCGACGAGGACGTGGTCCGGAGCAGGACGAGGAGAAACCCGAGCGCGACGGCGGCGAACGCGGCGGCGCGTTTCATTTCACCCTGATGGAAACGCGGCGCCCGCCGATGACGACGACATCGAGATCCTTCGGGATCTCGACGTACGGAGCCTCGCTCATCAGGGTCGTGTCGGCGCTCAGCCGCGGGTTGTTGAACACGCTGAAGATCGACAGGGGGAGGTCGGGGAGGACTTCGCTGCGCACGATCGCCGTCGGCGCCCGGCGCGACAGTCTCAAGTACAGCGTCCGGTTCTTGCGCTGGCGGCTCGCCAGGCGGATCAGGTCGCCGAGACCGCCGGCCTGGGTGATCTGGCGCTCGAGGATACGGCGGTCGAGCCCGTCGATCGCCGGGCCGCTGCCCGCGATGATCTCGGTGTCCCCCTGGGGCGTGTCTTCCGGAAGGGTGACCTCCCAGGACTCCTCCCACTCGCGCCCCCGGAACAGATCGAGAACCGCGGTGACGGTGAGGGTCTCTCCCGGCCGGACCTCGGTGCGCGAGGCCCGCAGCGACGAGATCGTCGCCACCTGCGAGCCCTGCAGCGCCTCGATGTCCAGCTCGGCGGCGCGCACGCGCGGCTCCTCGAACCGGTTGTTGTAAAGCAGGTTGAACAGGCCACCCGCGTCGTTCGCCAGGGCCAGATGCACCGGCTGCGACGGGTTGGTGCCGGAGTAGAGATCATCGTAGGTCACGGTCGGGTAGCCGTCGATACCGATGCGGCAGCTCAGCGCCAGTGTGGCCGAGGCGTCGTAATCGGTCGTGCGCACCAGGCTGTTGGCGGTGGTGATCGCCAGGAGCACGGACGACCAGGCGCGGCTGCGCAGGATGTCGTAGTGGAACTCGCGCCGCCCGGCCCCCGAGCTGACGCGCACCGAGACCGGGATCGTCGGCGCCGGCCGGCCCACCTCGCCGACGATGGCCGTGAGCCCGTCCTGGAAGATGCTGCCGACGGGCGGCGTGGCGTTGGCGATCTTGAACGACGCCGCGGCGGACGGAAAGGTGAGCAGGACCTGCGCCTGCGTCATCGGCATCTCCATCGCCCCCGTCCCCAGGAGGGGGTGGCCGAAGGCGAACACCCGGTTGTGATCGATGTGGGTCAGCGTGCCGATTCCGACCACGCTGAGGTCTCCGGTCGCGAGCGCGGCGCCGATCGGCGTGCCCGGCGCCAGCGGCAGCGTGCCCGCTCCCTGCACCATCCCGCCTCCGGCGGTCGGCTCGAGACCGAACGACTCGAAGATCGGAGCGTAATAGCGCAGCACGCCAGCGTCGCAACCTGAGCAGACCAGGGGGATCCCGATCGGCTGAAATCCTCCCGCCAGGCCTCCGCCCGCCGCCATCGTCAAACCTTCGGGCCCCGGGCGCGCCGCCGGCCGCGCGCCGGGTCCCTGGATCGCGCTGTCCCCTCCCCCCTGCGCCGCCAGGAAACGGCCGAGCAGGTCGGGCTCGTGGGACGGTCCCGCGGCCTTCCGCGCCGGGCCCGCGAGCTTCACCATGTCGGCGATCCGCGTGATGCC
>DAISWT010000070.1:1803-6524 GCA_036826235.1 Acidobacteriota bacterium
GAAACGACGCCCGTGTACTCCACCTTGTCACCGTGCAGCCGGGCGATGATCATGTCCTGCTGGGGTCCGATAGCGTTCTTCAGGACCCCGAGGATCTCGACGTTGAACTCCTCGAGAGCGTCCCCTTCGAACACGGTCCGGGCCGTGCCCTGCATCCCCGGACGGATCTCTTCGAGCGGCAGGAAGGTGGTCGGTCGCGTGGCGGGCGGCGGCGGAGCCGGAGCGGGCGCAGCGCCTCCGACCAGGGCCGACAGCACGACGGCGGCGAGCGCGCCCCGCCGCCGCACGCGTTCCGCCATCCCGACCCGCGCGCGGGCCGTCGAGGCCGCCACGGCCGGGCTCATTCCTTTTCCTTGCTGTTCTTGCCTTTCAGGGCCGCCTTGATCGCCTCGACGATGTAGTTCTGCATCGAAGGCTTCAGATGATTGACGCTCTCGTAGACCAGGCAGGGAAGCTTGAGCGAAATCTGGATGCCTTCGGCATCGAGCGAATCCAGCCAGCGGCAGAATCTGTCCCATGAATCCCAGGTCATCTTCTTGATCGCGCCCTTGCTGTAGAGCTCGATGAGCGTCACGTCCTCCTTCAGTCTGAACAGGACGGACCGTTCATCGTATTCCTTGAAATCGCTGTAGGCGAAAAATTTCACCTCGCCGGCGATCTGGTCCTTCCCCTTGATGCTGACCTCGGGCGCCTTGTTGCAGCGCATCAGGATGTAGTCGTCCTTCCCCTTGAAATGAAAGGCGACGATCGGATCGGTGGTGCGATCGCTGTCGCTGGGGGTCTTCAGGGCCCGATAGACCCGTCGGGCGATCTGCTCGTTCGTCGTATACGTCCCGCCCTCTCTGGATACTCGTTTCATTTCGCGGCGAATATACCACATGACAACTTCATCAATGGAAGGCCGGCCCCGTCCGTTCTTTGACGTTGAACCCGCCGGCCTCTCGCAGTACATGGAAGGGCCTGATGCGCTCCCCACGGAACAGGCTCCAGGCACGACTTTCCAGGCTGGTCCTGGTCGCGGCGGGAGTCTGTGTCGGCGTGGCCGCGACTGCGCTTGCCGATGGCGCCGACCAGCCCGGTCTCGATGCGCCGGACCTCATCCACGCGCTCGCCCGGATCCACCCGGACTACCGGCTCTACATCTCCGGCCTGAGGCCGCTGGCCCCGGGCGTCAGCCGCCGTCTTTACATGGCGCTGGTGCGCCCGGGCGCGGTTGATCCGGCGGGCCACGACAGCGCCCCCTACGCCGGTCCGGGCGCGAGGAACGACATCGTGTACGACGGGGAGGCGATCCTCGCCGGGCACAGCCCGGCGTTTCGCTATCTGCTTCTCGACCACGAGTACTTCCACGCGCGTCATCTGGCCGGCGGGACGCTCCTGCCCCTGGCCAGCGGAGCGGGGGCGGAGATCGAAAGGCATTACAACGAGGCCGCGGCCTGGGGGTTCAACGTCGCCGAGGCACGGGCCGGCCGCTACCCCGGGCTGAGGCCGGACGAGTTCCGCGAGGCGCTCGACCGGCAGGGCGAGCACTATGCGGCGCTGAAGGCCCTGATGAAGGAGAAAGACCCCGGGAGATGGAGCGGGATGGCCGATCTGCTGCGGCAGCCCGAGCTGCTCATCAAGACCGGCGGCTCACCGCTTGCAGCAGGTCGTTGGCATCCTTCTGGTTGGGGTCGATCGCCAGCGATTCCTTGAGGTACTGCACGGCCTTGTCGCGCTGGTGGTCCTGCAGGTAAGCCAGCGCCAGGGCATTGAACAGCGTCGTCGTGCGGACTCCCTTGCCGCGCGCCGTCTCCAGGGCCTGGATCGCCTCACGCGACCGCCCCAGCCGCCCCTGCGCCGCCCCCAGGTTGACCCATGACTCGACGTTGTCCGGATCCTTCGCGACGGCCCTGGCCAGGATGTCGACCGCCTCCTGCAAGCGGCCGCTGCGCCCGTAGAACGCGCCCAGGTTCGCCATGGTAGAGGCGTAGTCCGGATCCAGCTCCATCGCCCTCCGGAAGGCGGCCTCGGCCTCAGGCATGTGCTTCTTCCATTGCTCGATCAGCCCCAGCCAGTTCAAGTGGACGATCGACTTGCCGTTGATCTCCAGTCCCTTGCGGACGATCGGCTCGAGCGTCAGGACACGCGGCGAGTCCCTGTAGATCAAGTGCAGATCGGTGAGCGGCTCGGACAACGCGGGGTTGAGCCGGAGCGCTTCCAGAAGCTCTTTCTCGGCCGCCGACTCCTGACCATCCTTGAGCAAAAGCGAGCCGAGCGCCGCCCGGATCTCGGCGACCTCCGGCTGCTGGCCGGCGAGCTGCCGGAAATACTCGATCCCGTCCCGGGCCCGGCCACCGTCCGCGTAAATGCGCCCCACCTCGGAGTAGATGCCGCGCTCGTCGACCTGGTGCCGCGCGATGAACTGCCTGGCCATCTCGATGGCGCGGTCGTAGTGCTTCTGGGCCTGCTCGATCTCGATCGCGAGCAGGAGCGCGGAGACCATGTTCGGATTGATTTTCAGCGCCTCGGCGACCTCGGTCTGGGCGCGGACGTAATCCTTCTTCTTGAGATACAGGCCGGCCTCGTTGAGATGGCCTGTCCCGAGCGCCTGGCCCTCAACCCCCATGCCCTCGCCCGCGCCCTCGCCCGACCCGTCGCCGGCCGAAGCGCCCTCTTGCCCGCCGCCCAAATACCCCAGGGACTTCAACCTGGCGATGACTTCCTCATCCACGCCGCTCGCGGCGGCCGCCGGCCGGACCTCCGCCAGGGACCTGCCCACCACCTCGTACGAGGGGAGCGTGCGCACCGGATAGCGGGCCTGGAAGGCATCGTCGATCGCTTCCTTGAGGACACGTCCTGGCATGTCCGCCGCCACCGGCAGGCCCGACAGGTACAGGACGGTCGGCGCGATGTCCAGGAGGCTGGTGGTGTCGAGCCGCCCCGGCTTCACGACAGGACCGGCGGCGATCAGGATGCCGTAGCGCCGGTGCCAGAGACCCGGCTTCCCTTCGATGTAGGGCGGGTCCTTGGTCGGTCGGCTGCTGCCGTTCTGGAAGCCATGGTCCGACAGCACGAACACCACCGTGTCGGGCGACAACCTCGCCAGAATCTCGCCGACCAGCCGATCCTGATAGCGGTAGTAAGCGAACACCGTCTCGCGGTACTTCGCGTACTCCTCGTCCGTCACCATGTCCATCTTGGGCGGCATGTAATGCGCAAACCGGTGGCAGACCTCGTCGATCCCCTCGTAGTAGATGGAAAACAGATCGGGCTGGCCGCGCGCCAGGATGTCGAGGGCAATCGCCTGGTACGACCGCGCGCTCGCCAAGATCTTACCCAGGTGGTTGATCGGCTCGTGATACGCGGTCTTCGGGTCATCCTGGATCTGCCGCCGCAGGGTGGCGAACTCGGCCGGCGAGACGACGGCGAACTGCTTGATCTCATCCAGGGTGATGGCGCCGTCGTCCACGAGCTTCGGGCGGATCTCGCGGAAATAGCCTTCGGGATAAGTGGCCCCCTCGCGCGTCGCCCCGTCCGGCACGAACCCGAACAGACTGTAGGCGACCCGGTCGGAGACCATCCAGCCGTTCACGGGCTCGGCCGGCCAGGTCGCCCACCAGGCGATGAAGGCCGAGGAGCGGCCGGCGTCCGAGAAGATGTTCCACAGCGCCTTGACTTTTCTCCAGCGGCTCGGCACCGGAACCTCCCGCCCGGTCTTCGTGTCCTTGACCAGGAAGTCGACGATGCCGTGCTCTTCCGGGGGCTTGCCGGTGGCGACGCTCGTCCACAGCAGCGGCGACAGGGCCGGGACCATCGTCTTGACGTTCCCCCAGGCGCCGCGCGCCTTCAGCCGGGCGAGGCTCGGCAGCTGCCCTTTCGCCATCAGGGGATCGATGATCTCCCAGTCGGCCGCGTCGAGCCCCAGGATGGCGATCTTGTGCTTCGTGTCCACCAGGCGGTCGCGCAGGGCGCGCGAGGTGATCGCCGCCAGGGCGTCCGATTCTCCCTTTGGCCTGCCGAGACGCAGGACGACGGAGGTGAATCCCCGTTCCTCCAGGCCGCCGCGCACCTTCTGCTCGAGGTCTTTCCCTCCTTCCAGGAGCGCCAGCGACTCGGCGGAGGAGCCGCCGCTCCATCCGGAGATGATCTCGGAGACGGCGGCTTTCATGACCGCCTCGGGAGAACCGGCCGCTCCCGGGGCGGCGAGCAGCCTGGACAGGGCCGGATCGTCGATCTGCGCCTCCACCTCGAAGGGGAGCTCGATGTCGATCCCCTCCGCCGAGCGCACCCGGGTGGATGACGCGGCGCGCAGCGTCCCTTCGGGAACGCGGTCGATGCGCTGCAGGATCGGGATCGCCAGGTGCGTCCCCGGCGTCAGGCGCGCCGGGGCCCCGCCGCCGAGAGTGCGGCGGAAGACGCGCCCCCGATCGCCCACTCGCAGAACCGAAGCCCTCAGAAGACCCGCGGCGGCCGCCACGAGCAGGAGCGCGACGCCGGCGCGCGCGGCGCGCCCTGCGCCCCGGGTCGCCGCCGGGGCGGGAGGGCCGCCTCGCTGCCCCTGGCCGGATCGTGAGATCATCCTGGGAATCCCCCGTGAAGCGCGCCATCGCGTGCCCGCGACGGCTCCGGGAACGGCCGCCGGACACGTGTTTCGAGTATAGCATCCGCCCTCGCGCCGGAGCGGACGCGGGCCCGCCGGCCGTCCGATCTCCAAATTGAAATGGACGCACCCTGCGGCG
>DAISWT010000070.1:6538-10390 GCA_036826235.1 Acidobacteriota bacterium
CTTTTGATCGCGCCGGCGCGCGCTTGTTCCACGCCGTCGCCGGGCCCGGGGCGGGCCCCTGTCGAGCATGAAGACGGCCGCTCGGACGTATCTGCTGCTCGCTTGCGCCACGGGTGTCCTGGCCCTGGCGGGATCCTGGCTGTTCGGCGGCCGTCCCGCGGCCGTCCCCCTGCTGGTCGCCATCGGCGCCGCGGTCCTGTCGTCTCCCTTCAGGATCCCGCTGCCGGTCCTGGGCAACGTTTCGATCGCCTTCACGTTCGTGTTCGCGACCCTGATCCTTCTCGGAACCCCCGCCGCCGTCCTGACGGCGGCGATCGCCGGCATGACCGCTTCGCTCCTGCGGCGCGCTCCCCGCCCTCCCGTGCATCGAGTCGTGTTCAACGCGGCGGAGCTTTCGGTGTCGGCCGCATTCGCCGGATCGATCTTCCATCTCGCCGGCGGCACCCCCGGCCCGCTCGAGCCGGGCCGTGAGTGGCTCGCCGTCGTGCTGGCGGCCGGAGCCTTCTTCGTCGCCAACTCCGGTCTCGTGGCGGGCGCCGTCAGCCTGACGGATGGCCTGCCGTTCTTCCGGAACTGGAAGACCAACTTCCTGTGGACCGGGCCGGCCTACCTGGCGGGCGCCCTCCTCGGCGCGGCGCTCAGCGTCGGCATCGAGCGCTTCGGGGTGCTGGCGCTGGGTCTGTCGGTGCCGCTCCTGTACGTCCTGTATTTCTCGTTGAAGCTGTACGCCGAGAGGGTTCTCCAGGAACGCCAGCACGGCGAGCAGATGGCCGATCTCTATCTGTCGGTCATCGAGGCGCTGGCGCTGGCGATCGACGCCAAGGACCGCACCACCCAGAGACACATCCGCAGAGTGCAGATGTACGCCGTGCAGCTCGGCAAGGCGCTGGGGATCTCGGCGCCCGAGCTCGAGGCCCTGAAGGCCGGCTCGCTCCTGCACGACATCGGCAAGCTCGCGGTCCCGGAGCACATCCTGTGCAAGCCCGGGCCTCTGACGCGCGAAGAGACCGAGAAGATGCGCATCCACCCCCGCATCGGGGTCGAGATCCTCGAGACGATCAACTTCCCTTTCCCCCTGACGGAGGTGGTCCGATCGCACCACGAGAAGTGGGACGGCACCGGCTATCCCGACCGTCTCAAAGGCGAAGAGATCCCGATCACCGCGCGCATCCTGTCGGTGGTCGACTGCTACGACGCCCTGACATCGGACCGTCCGTACCGCAAGCCGCTCAGCGCCGAGGAGGCGCTCAAGTACGTGCAGAGCGAGGCCGGCACCGCCTTTGACCCGAAGGTGGTCGACGCCCTGGTCGGCAACCTGGACCGCCTGCAGGCGCTGGCCGGCGTGATCAACCGCTCGCAGGAGACCTCCGCCGCTCCCGACAAACGCCGGCTGCCGAAGGGCGGCGACCCGCTGACCCGGGACGCCAACCAGATGCGGACCTCCATCGTGGAGCACATCCAGTCGGCGCAGCGCGAGCTCTACGCCCTGTACGAGATCGCCCAGAGCACCGCCCGCAGCCTGAATCTCGACGAGGCCATGGGATTCATCGCCGGCAAGATCGCCCGCCTGCTGCATTACCGGTGTCTGGTCCTCTACCTGCACGACCAGGAGCGCAAGGTCCTGGCGTCGCGCTTCGTCCACGGCATCCACTCGCAGCGTCTCGGCGGCCACACCATTCCCCTGGGGGAGAAGATGACCGGCTGGGCCGCCCTCCACCGCCTGCCGATCCACGGCGTCGCGCACACCAAACCGGTGCTGCGCGAGGGCGGCCGCTCCGACCTCGAGGAGCTGATGGAAGACAAGACCGTGGCGAAGCTCGAAAGCGCCATCGTCGCCCCGCTCCTCGACGGGGACGAGCTCCTGGGCGTTCTGGCGCTCTACGATGGGCGCGACCGGCCTTACGAGGACGACCACCTGAGGGTCATCTCGATCGTCGCCAAGCACGTCGCCACCGCGGTGACCAACGCGCTCAGGTACGGCGCCAGCCAGGGCCAGGCCCTGATCGACCCGCTCACCCGGTTGCCCAACGCCCGCTACCTGTTCGTCAGCTTCGAAGAGGAGATCAGCCGGGCGATCCGGCAGCAGGTCCCCCTCAGCATCATCGAGCTGGATGCGGACAACTTCAACGAGGTGAACGACCAGCACGGGCACGCCGCCGGCGATCGCATCCTGCGCCAGCTGGCGCGCGTCATCCGCGATCAGCTGCGCGGCTGCGACACCTGCGTGCGTTACGCCGCCGACGAGTTCATCGTCACCCTCCCGGGTGTCGGCAAGCAGGAGGTGGCCCGGCTGCAGACGCGCATCCAGGGGGCGATCGAAAGCCACCCGTTCGTGGTGCACGGCGGAAAACCGGCACGCCTCTCCGTCAGCATCGGTTCGGCCTCCTTTCCACAGGACGGCACCACCTTCGACGCCCTCATCGCCGTTGCCGACGCGCGCATGTACGACGCCAAGACCTCCCACCGCAAGGACCAGGCGGACGGCTCCGGCTACCAGCGATTCACCGGGCGGCGCAGCGTTCCGGTCAACTGAGTCTGCCGGTTTTCCGACGTTCGTTCCCCGAAGAAAACCTTTGCGCTGTCAATAGATTAGTAGTATTTTCCCGCCATCGGCCCGGGGGGGCCGGCGTTCATTTCCGGTTCACAAGTGAGGAGCCAGCCCGCCCGGGAACTGGAGCTCGTGCCCCGACTCGAGCGTGACAACGAAGCGGCCCCCATGCCCCTGAGTCCTGGCTGGCTGATCAACCAGCGCTATGCAGTCGTGCGTCTGCTCGGCGAAGGCGGGATGGGGACGGTGTACCTGGCGCGGGACACCAGCCTCGGGAACCGGGAGATCGCCCTCAAGTTCCTGAGACCGGGGGGGATCAACAGCGAGACCGTCGAGCTGTTCAAGAACGAATTCCGCTCGATGACCCGCCTGCGTCATCCGAACCTCGCCGAGGTCTACGACTTCGGCGTCGCCGACGAGGACCAGCGCTATTTCCTGACGATGGAGTACGTGGACGGCAGCGAGCTCCCCCGGCTCCCCCGTTTCGAGATGAGACAGCGCTTCGAGAGCCTGGCAGTGCAGTGCCTGCGGGCCCTCGACTACATCCATTCCAGGAACCTCCTGCACAACGACATCAAGCCGCACAACATCATGGTCCGCCCTCCGTTCCAGGTGAAGCTGCTCGACTTCGGTCTAGCGAGCGCCCAGGCCGAGTCGGCGCAGTCCGGGCTGAGCGGCACCATCCACTTCGTCGCCCCCGAGCGCCTGAAGGGCGGCGCCGTCGATGGACGCTCCGATCTTTACTCTCTGGGTGTCGTCCTGTACGAGCTGCTCACCGGCTCGCTGCCCCATGAGGGCGTGGAGCCCGGCAAGGTCGTGAGCTCGATTCTGCGGGGAGTCGTGCGGGCCCCGCGAAGCTTCGATGCTTCGATTCCCGAGCGGCACGAGGCCTTCGTCATGGCCCTGCTGGCCCTCGACCCCGACCGCCGGCCGGTGAACCCCGCCGCCGCGCTCGAGCTCCTGAACGGCGGCGCCGGAGGCGCGCTGCAACTCGACACGGCGGAGACCTATGCCAGCTTCGTGACGTCCGGCCGCTTCGTCGGGCGGGATCGCGAGCTCGAGACGCTCGTCGATCTGGCGACGGCGCACATCGAGTCGGCCGGTCGCGACGATCGCCTGCCGCGGTTCGTGGCCGTAAGCGGACCCAGCGGCATCGGCAAGAGCCGGCTGCTGCGTGAGCTGAAGCACCGCCTGCAGCTTGCCGGCGTCCGCAACCTCACCGGCCGGTGCTACGAGGACGGCGGCGTGCCGTTCCAGCCGTTCGTCGACGTCCTGCGCCAGCTGCCGCGACCGTCGCAGGTGCC
>DAISWT010000071.1:0-3294 GCA_036826235.1 Acidobacteriota bacterium
TCCTGATGGCCACGGTCATGAACAACGGCGGCGGCGCCTGGGACAACGCCAAGAAGTACATCGAGTCGGGGCTGTTCAAGGTCGACGGCGTGACTGTCGGCAAGGGCTCCGATCCTCACAAGGCCGCGGTCGTCGGTGACACCGTGGGCGATCCGTTCAAGGACACAGCCGGGCCCTCGCTGCACGTGCTGATCAAGCTCCTGTCGACGATCACCCTGGTCCTGGCGCCGCTGTTCATCGCCTAGACCTTCCCGTGACCCCGACGGGCGCGCAACTCGTCTTCACGATCCTGCCGGAGACCTATGCCGTCTGCCGCCTCGAACCGACGGCCGGCGTTCCGGCCTGGGCCGGCTCCGGCCGGTTCACCTCGGTGACGCGCAGCGCCGAGGAGCTGTCGATCATCTGCCCCGAGACCGCGGTGCCCGCAGAGGTCCTGCACGCACCCGGCTGGCGTTGTCTGAAACTCGAAGGGCCCTTCGACTTCGCCGTCACGGGCCTCGTCGCATCCTTCTCCACCGTGCTCGCTCGTGCCGGGATCAGCGTGGTGGTCGTCTGCACCTATGACACCGATTACCTGCTGGTGCAGCAAGGCGACCTCGAGCGCGCCGCGGCCACCCTGGTGGAGACCGGTCACGGCGTGAGGCGCTGAGGCGGCGCGCCGCGGCGGGGCATGACCCGTCCGCGCCACCGGCCCAGGGGAGCCCGCAATGCGTGAAGTCGGGTCGCGGTACCTGCACGGCACCGAGCCGCTCGAGCAGAGGCGTCTGAGCCGGCTCAACGATCTGATCAACCGGGCGTCGCTGCGCGAGCTGGGTTTGCGCGGCGGCGAGCGCATTCTCGAGGTGGGGAGCGGGCTGGGTCAGTTCGCGCGCGCCATGGCGCGCGCCGCCGGCCCGGCCGGGCGTGTCCTCGGCATCGAGCGCAGCCGCGAGCAGATTGCCGGGGCGGCGCGGGCGGCCCGGGCCGCCGGCGAAGCCGGGCTGGCGGAGTGGCGCCAGGGCGACGCGCTCGAGCTGCCGCTGCGACGCCGCGAGTGGGGCTCGTTCGACGTCGCGCACGCCCGCTTTCTCCTGGAGCATGTCCCGGAACCCCGGCGCGTCGTGGAGGGCATGGCGCGCGCCGTTCGTCCCGGCGGGCGGATCGTCCTGGAGGACGACGACCACGACGCCCTGCGATTGTGGCCCGAGCCACCGGGGTTCACGCCGCTGTGGCAAGCCTACATCCGGAGCTTCGACCGTCTCGGTAACGATCCCGCCGTGGGGCGCAGGCTGGTCGGCCTCCTGCACGAGACCGGCGCGCACCCCCGCAGGAATACCTGGATCTTCTTCGGGAGCTGCTCGGGGTCTCCCGATTTCGCCGCGTACGTCGAGAACGCCGCCGGCCTGCTGCGCGGCGCGCGGCCGGCCATCGTCGAGGGGGGCCTCCTGACGGCCGGGACCTTCGACGCCGCCCTCCGGGCGCTCGACGCCTGGAAACGGCACCGGAGCGCCGCCTTCTGGTACGCCATCTCCTGGGCGGAGGGCCGCCGTCCCGGGCGGCCGTTCACGGCAGCCAGGCGTAGCCGATCTTGAAGAAGACCGTCCGGTCGCTCTGCCTCAGCGGCACGTCCTGCTCCCCCAGCCGGTCGTCCGAATAGCCCAGGTAGATGGCCGTCTGCGGGTTGACTTTGTAGGAGAGGAGCAGCTGGGTGAACAGCGTCTTCTCCACCTCGGGAGGCAGGTCGCACGGCGGCGGACTCGAGGGGCCGCAGACGCCCGTGTAGAGGGACAGACGCCGCCGGATGTCGGTGTACTGGACGATGGCCCGGGCCATGGCGCGCACGTTGAACTGCCACGCCAGGCGAGCCTGCGCGAGGTTGGCGCGGAACAGGCGGCCGCCGTCCACGCTCAGGGTCTCGTAGGTGTCGTCCAGATTGGCCCTCAGATGCCGGCCGATCTTGAACGACACACCCGGGATGATCCGCGCGCCCCATCCCGGACGCGAGTTGTCATAATCGACCTCGTCCCCGGCGTCCCCCGACAGCGACAGACTCAGGCCACCCGCCGGGGTCATCGACCAGGAGGCGCTCCCGCGCGTCTGATCGTAGGTGACCCCGTTGAAGAACTCCCGGCCCTTGGAGACATCGACGGACACCGACGACTGCAGCGGTCCGTCCCAGCGGAAGAAGACGCCCTCGAAGTCGTCGGTCAGCAGTCCGTCGTGGTTCTCGGTCCGGCTTCCCATCGCCCCGAAGCTCATGCGGATGAGACGTCCCTCGGGATTGCCCCAGACGACCCGCTCCACGCTCGCCCCGGCGCTGCGTGTGTCCACCCTCGGGATGAACCCTGTGTCGACGCGCAGATGGGGACCGAGATCGGAGCCCGAGACGCTCCAGTTCCAGGTCTCCGACTCGTGGCGGTAGTCGAGGGTGACGGCGGCGCCGCGGAACGGCCGTCCCGGCTGGTCATACTGTGCCGCGACGTCGGCCGGGTATTCGGTGCGCGACCCGAGGGCCTGGGCGCTGAGCGTGTCGAGTTCCGAAAGCCGGATCACCCCGTCCGCCCCCGCCACCTGGTTCGCGTAGTCGGGCCCCTCCCGTCCGGTGTAGAGGAAGCCGATGGTCGACGAAGCGCCCAGGTCGCGGCGGTAGCGGAGCGCGGCGTCCGTCACGTTCCGATCGAGGGAGGCGGACCGCGATCCCTGGTTCGCGGGAAACAGCAGGTTCGTGACGTCGTCCTCGGCGACGACGACACCCAGGGCGTTGCGGCCGGTCTTGCCGACGAGTTTCGCCCCCCAGGACGGGTTGGCGACCGTGCGTGTGTAGATGGTGTTCAGGCGGGTCTGGAAAAAATCGGCCCCCTCCAGGAAGAGCGGCCGCTTCTCCGGGTAGTACAGGGCGAAGCGGGTGTTGATCTTCAGCTGCGCCACGTCCGCCTCGACCTGCGAGAAGTCCGGATTGATCGCGGTGCTGAACGTCAAGTCGGGGGTCACGGCCCAGCGCGCCGTCAGACCTCCTTCGCGCTTCACCGGGCCGTTCGTCATCGGACCGTCCGGGAATGCCTCCCGCTCGTCCTCGCGGCGGGCCGTCAGGGTCGGATCGAGCTCGAGGTTCAGCCCGGTCCTCAGATCACTGAAGCCGGTGAGCGACGCCGCCTGGCACAGGAAGCAGTTGTTGTTCCGGTCGATGGGACGGAGCGACAGCTGCCGGATGACCGAGCGCGGCTGGAAACGCATGGCGTGGAAACCCCAGACCAGATCGCTGCCGCCGCGTGGAAACCGCAGGGAGGTGAACGGCACCGCCATCTCGACCACGTA
>DAISWT010000071.1:3394-5742 GCA_036826235.1 Acidobacteriota bacterium
GTCGGCTACCCGAGCGAGCGCTCGCTCGTCCTGTTCACCAGCCTGGAGTCGGTGTTCCTGCAACGGATCACCAGCGAGGGCGGTTCGCGCCTCGGCCTGACCGTCTATCGCAGCCGGGAGGAGGCGGACCGGCTGCGCGCCAGCGCCGTCCCGCAGCCGATGGGAGCCAACCCGAACTTCGGCCGCACCCTGGCCACGTTCGCGCAGCAGGGCAGCACGAGCGTCGTCCTCGAGCTGAAGGCGGGGAAGAAGGACACCGCGGGACAGCGGCAGGAGATCGAGACCCTCCTCGATCGCGTGTTTTATCTGAAATCCGACCCGACCCGGGACGATCTGGAGAGCTTCGTCCGCCACCACGCCGCCCTGCCGGTCTCAAGACTGCACGCCGTCACCGGCCTGCCGGCCGATGAGATCCGCGCCCTCCTCAGGGACGCCGCTCCGCCCGGAACCCCGCCGGAGTAGGAGCCTGCCCGGGTGTCGGGACGCGCTCCTAGTCGAACAGGACCCGCACGAAGTGGCGCTTTCCCACCTTGATGAGGCAGGAGGAGGACGAGACCGCGCGGATCTCACGCGAGGCGTCGTCCAGGCGCACGCCGTCGATGGAGACCCCTCCCTGCTCGATCAGGCGTCGGGCCTCGCCATTCGACTTGGCGAGGCCGAGCGTGACCAGGAGCTTCGGCACCCAGACCGGCCGCGCGCCCGAAGGCATCCGGACCTCGCGGACCTCCTCGGGCGTCTCCTTGCGGGCAAAGACCTTCTCGAACTCGGCGGCGGCGGCGGCCGCCGCCTTCCGGCCGTGATAGTCGGCGACGATCCGGCGCGCCAGATCGGTCTTGACATCCTTGGGGTGGACTTCGCCCGCCTCCACCCGACTGCGCAGGGCGGCGATCTCGGCAAGGGACGAGTCGGTGCACAACTCCCAGTAGCGCCACATGAGGGCGTCGCTGATCGACATCAGCTTGCCGTAGATCTCCCGCGCGGGCTCGTTGATGCCGACAGAGTTGCCGAGAGACTTGCTCATCTTTTCCACCCCGTCGAGACCTTCGAGGAGCGGCATCGTCAGGACCACCTGGGGCTCCAGGCCGTACTCGCGCATCAGCTCACGTCCCACCAGCAGGTTGAACGTCTGGTCGGTTCCGCCCATCTCGACGTCCGCCTCGAGGGCCACCGAGTCGTAGCCCTGCGCCAGCGGGTACATCAACTCGTGCAGCCCGATCGGCAGGCCGCTCTTGTAGCGCCGCGCGAAGTCGTCGCGCTCCAGGAGGCGCGCCACGGTGTACTTCGAGGCCAGCTCGATGAACCCGGCCGCGCCGAGCTTGCCGAGCCAGCGGCTGTTGAATTCGATCACCGTTCTCTTCGCCCGCAGGATCTTGAACACCTGCTTCTTGTAGGTCGCGGCGTTCTGCTTCACCTGCGCGCGCGTCAGGACCGGCCGCGTCCTGGACTGACCGGTGGGATCGCCGATCATCCCGGTGAAGTCCCCGATCAGAAACACCACCCGATGACCCATGTCCTGAAAGTGTTTCATCTTACGGATGATGACGGTGTGGCCGAGGTGCAGATCCGGCGCCGACGGGTCGAATCCGACCTTGACGGTGAGGGGCCGGCCCTGCCGCTGCGAGCGCTGCAGCTTGCCGAGGAGCTCGTCCTCGCGGATGATCTCCACGGCCCCCTTGCGCAGGTAGTCGAGCTGCTCCTGCGGCGGGGCGAACGCCGTGGTGCCGCGGCCGGCGGTCGTCATGGTCGCGAAGTCTATAACGATTCCGGCCGGCCCGCGATTTCACCCGGGCCGCTCGACCGCGGCGGCGACGGCACGACTGACGACGTCGACCCCTGTCCTTCCGTAGCGGGCCCTCCCGGCCAGCAGGGCTGCCCGTTCGACCCAGTCATCGCATGGGCCGCGCGCCGCAACGGCTTACGTCAGAGGAGACCGCGCTCTTTCAGGCTGACGAACCCCCTCTGGCTGACGATGAGGTGATCGTACAGGCTGATCCCCATCAGCTCGCCGGCGCGCGCCATGGTCCGGGTGAACTCGACGTCATCCCGGCTCGGGTCGAGGCTCCCGCTCGGGTGGTTGTGGACCAGGATGAAGGCGAGCGCCGAGTTCACGATGGCGGGTTGCAGCACTTCGCGGGGGTGGGTGCGTGTGGTGTTCAGGCTGCCGATCGACACGGTCTCGCGGCAGATCAGCCGATTCTGAGCATCGAGATAAAGGGACACCAGGTGCTCCTTGCGCGCCCGCTTGAGATCACGCACCAGGGCGTAGGCCTCGGCCGGCGACCCGACCCGCGGCTCCTCGGCGGGCGGCGCCAGAAGGCGCCGGCCGAGCTCGAGAGCCGCGATCATCT
>DAISWT010000071.1:5768-6787 GCA_036826235.1 Acidobacteriota bacterium
CCGCGCTCGCTCGCCCAGTCCTCGAGCCTCAGGCCGGTGAGACCGCGGTCCCCGTGCGCGCCCACCAGGTCCTCGGCGATGCGGATGACGCTACGCCCCTTCGTCCCCGTGCCGAGCATGACCGCCAGCAGCTCCGACTGGCTCATCCCGCCGGCGCCGAACCGGATCAGCTTGTCCCGCGGGCGCAGGACGCTGGCGGGCAGGTCGCGCACCTTTCTGTGCCTCCGGGTGGCCTCACCGGACGGCGGCGCGTCCGGGGGGTCGATGGAGTCGCCGGGGCGATCTGTGTTGTCGGCCATTTCCCCGGGTAGGAGCAAGCCGCGTGCCGCGACGCCACCACCAGGTCTCCCCGGGGGGCGCGGCCCGGCGCGTCCGGACACGGACAGTGTCCGCGGTCGGCTGGAAAGGGAAGGTCACACCGGCCGCCGATGCGGGGCTCCGGCGGCCGTCTCAGGTCGTGCCGAGGACCCGGTGGCCCTCGACGCGCAGCCGGCTGGAAAAATAAAGAGCGATGGCGCGGCTGTAAAGGACGTGCTCCTTCTCAAGGATGCGCGCCCCCAGCGTCTCCGGCGTGTCGCCGTCGAGGACCGGCACCGCCTCCTGCAGGATGATCGGACCGGAGTCCGCGCGCTCGTCCACGAAATGAACCGTGCAGCCGCTGATCCTGACGCCCGCCTCGATGGCCTGGCGCTGGGCCTCCCGGCCGGGGAACGACGGCAGGAGCGACGGGTGGATGTTCATGACGCGCCCGGCGAAGCGCTCCACGAACCACGGAGACAGGAGGCGCATGTATCCGGCGAGACAGATCAGACGAGCGCCGGCCGCCTCGAGGGCCGCGGCCATCTCCCGGTCGTGCGCCTCGCGGCTCGGGCTCCGGCGGTGGTCGACCACCAGGGTCGGCGCACGGCGGATGCGAGCCGCCTGCACGCCGTCGGCGGACGGCTCGTTGGCGATCACCAGGACGACGCTCGCGTCCAGCTCGCCCGCCGCGATCCGGTCGAGGATCGCCGCCAGGTTCG